>NZ_JBECOV010000025.1:0-1169 GCF_040104435.1 Tenacibaculum sp. SSH1-16 | reverse complement strand
ACAGTAGATTTTGATTTAACACCTACATTATGTTATGATGGAAGTGGGAATGGTGAGATTCGTGTAGAAGTTACATCAGGTAATAATGATTACCAATTTAGGATTGATGGAGGAATTTGGCAAAACCCAAATGTAGCTACACCAGATGAGTTTACTTTTACAGGGTTAACAGATGGTACTTACAGTATTGAAGTAAGAGACGGATTAGGCTGTACAATTCCAGCAAAAGATGCAACTATTTTACCACAGTTAACAGCAACAATAACAACAGTAAGTGCAACATGTAACGATGGTCAAATAGTAATTACTCCAAACGGAGGAGACGGTAATTATGAATTTATAGTAGAAACAGGAGGGGTGCAAACCTCGTACACTTCTAGTCCAATTGCAGTACCAGCAGGAACTTATACGGTGTATGTAAGAGATAAAAATGGAGGAACAAATTACTGTGAATATTCAGATACAGTAACAGTGAATCAAATAGCAGCACCAACCGTAAGCAGTACATCAACACAACCAAATTGTAGTACAGATACGGGAACAATCAATGTAACTGTAGGAAGTGGAACCTCACCATATACCGTAACAGTTACAGGACCAGGAGGTCCATTTGTACAAGGACCATCAGCAGATGTTAATTACAGCTTTACAGGATTAGGAGATGGTACTTATCAAATTACAGTAAGTGATGCAAACGGTTGTCCACCAGTAGCCACATCAACAGAAACGATTAATGTTCCAACAGCATTAGCAGGAGGCTCAGCAAGTAAAACAGACTTAATGTGTAGCCCTACAGGCACTATTTTAGGAACGATAAGTTTTACAGCACCAACAGGTGGAACAGCACCTTATATTTATTATTATAGATTAGTAGGAGGAGGAGCTTATACACAAATAGCAGGAACAACAGTATCTAATTTACCAGCAGGAGATTATGAGACAAAAGTAGAAGATTCAAATGGCTGTGAAAGAATTTTAGACACCTTAACGATAGCAGATTTACCAGCAGTACCACCATTTGCAAGTACTGTAGTATATAACTGTGATGGTACAGGAAATATCACCATAACACCATTTGATGCTGGTTATACTTATTCTTTAGATGGAGCTGCAGCACAAACAGGAGCAAATGCTAATATTTTTAATAATGTAGCAGCTGGAGCTCATAC
>NZ_JBECOV010000023.1:0-3396 GCF_040104435.1 Tenacibaculum sp. SSH1-16 | reverse complement strand
TTGGAGCGTATTCATCTATTACAATATCTGTAACGGTGAAAGTACATCCATTCGTTCCTTCTCCTGTAACGGAGTATGTTCCTGGTGGTAAATCTGTTATTACATTTCCTGTAATCGTTCCTGCTGCTGGAACTATGCTATACGTTAATGGTAAAATACCATTATCTACAGCTGTTAAAGTAATTCTACCAGAATCATCTCCTGAACATAAACTAGCCTCGGCTAATGCTGTGAAACTAGGAATTTCAGCATCTTCAATAGTTACAGTTTGTGTACCTGTAGTACATCCTGTATTTATATCTGTAACTGATACTGTATATGTTCCTGGAGCCAAACTAATAATTGCTGTAGTGTTACCTGCTGGGATAGCTACTGGAGCCCCTCCATCAACCGAATAAGTATAGTTTGCTGTGAAAGTTGCTGTATTGTGTGAACCGCTATTAATTGTAAGAGTAGCTTCTCCATTTAAAACACACTCTGCATTTTTTGTAGGTACCACATCAAATGTAACATTTTCGTGCACTATTACTGTTGTTGGTACACTTTCACAACCTGTAGCGTCTCTTACTACAATATCATAACTACCTGGGGTTACATTATTTTGTGTAAAAGTTGTGTTAGTTGTTTCTGTACTAAAGGTAGCTCCTCCATTTAATGAATATTGGTAAGGTGCTACACCAGTAGTAACTGTTGCTGTAATCGTTTTATTTGCAGGACAACTATCTGCTACTGCTGTGGCTGTTGGTAATTGTGCTACATTTAAAGTTACTGTACCTAAATTAGCAGTACACGCTCCGGTTCCATTACTATCTTCAACTTCTACCGTTACGTCTACAGATGTTATACTAGTAGGTGCTGTTACTGTAATTTCATTACCTGTTACTGTTGCTGTTGCAGTCGCTTCAGATAAAGTTACGTTATAAGTGTAAGGTGCAAACCCTCCTAAAACATTTTCTACTCTTATCTTCCCTGGAACGTTACATGTAATATCATTTAATTTATTCAAATTACCTGTTATAGGCTGACCCTCTTTAATAGTTACATCTAAACTACCAAATTCACAAACAGGTGGTCCTCCCGTTGTATTGCTAAGTATAATATAATATACTCCTGAAGGTAACCCAGTTGCCACAATAGGGGCAAAACCTGTTTGTGGAACATTCGTATATGCAGGTAAAGCTGTACCTGCGTTAGTTACTGGGTCTCTTTCATACAACGTCCAAGTAAAATTATTGTTTAAATCTGTACTTGTATTATCTATTTCAAATGTAATTTGCCCATTAGAACTACCACTACATTGATTATTGTTTACTGTAGGTGTAATTGGCACAGAAGGGGTAAAAGTAGCATAAACATCTTCATTGTTCTGCTTAATACAGTCATCTGTTGTATCAAGAGGAGTACCATTTAAATCTTTTACATAAAACACATACGTTAACCCAGGAGTTAAATTTTTAAATGTATACGTTCTATCTTGATCAGGTACTGGTGCTGGTGCTGGAGGTGCTGGACTATCAATGTCTGGATCAACCCAACCAGAAGGAGTTCCTATTGCAAACTGGAAAGGACCAGCTCCTAAAAAAGCTTCAACAGTTACACTAAACCCTTCATTACAGCTAGTAGGATTTGCAACTGGGTTTACGATTAAACCTTCAACTGGATAAGGAACTTCATATCTTCCAAAATTAAAAATACATCTTGTAGTAACACCATCTGCTTCTACAATCCTTATCGCTGGGTAAACTATTGTCCCTGAATCTATTCCTGTAAATGTAGGAGAAGATTGCCATGTTGCTCCGTCATCTTTACTAAACTCAACACTATAAGGTGTTGGTACTGTAGGGTAATTAGTAAACTCAAAACCAAACAGGTTTTCATTTCCTAAAAAAGGTGTGCCGCACACAGGTAAAATTGAACTTAAATCGGCTGTTAAAGGTGGTAATTCTTCTAATGTAAAATCAAAAGTGTCCTCACACCCTAAAGCATCTGTAATTTTAATTTCATAAGTATCTACAGCTAAGTTATTGAAACTAAAATTAGTACCTATGAAGTTGTCTAATCTATCTATTTCGGTATTTGAACTATCTTCAATGGTAATAGTATAAGGTCCTTGACCTCTATTTACTATTATTTCACCATCTACACTACCTCTATCTCCATTACATGTAGGGTTATTAGGTGTTGCTGTGATATCTACAGGCATAATATATGCTATTACAACATCTTCGATAACATAAGAACATGTTGAACTATCTCTTACATATACATCATAAGTGTTAGGTGCTAAATTAGTTATAGGGTTCGTGTTTGAAAAACCTGTTGTAGGTACTGGGTCTCCAGCTGTTACTACAGCATATTCGTAAGTTCCTATTCCTGTACCTCCTGTAGCACTAATTGCTATTGATCCAGGTGTACAACTAGCGTTTGTGGGTGTTGCTGTTGCTTGTAACTGCGGATTAATAGTTATACTTTTAGTAGTAATACAACCCCTACCATCTTTTACATTAACTGTATAAGTATTTGGCGTCAGTCCTGTAAAAGTATATTCATCTGGTGTGGCTACATCTGGATTTTGCCATGGATTTCCATTAATATTATATTGATAATCTCCATTACCAACGGTGTTGCTCACTAAGATACTTCCACTTGTTCCATCAAAACATGTTGTTGCTATATCAAAATCTACTGTTTGCGATGGGTTTATCATTACTGTTACTGGTGATGAATCACAACCCAAACGATCTGTAGCTACTACTGTATACGTTCCTGCTGCTACATCTGTAAACTCTGTCGTAGTTGTTCCTAATGATGTTCCTCCATTATCAAATAACTCATAACTAAATGGTGCGCCATTTCCTCCGCTTCCGTTTGGTGTAATAGTAGCTCCTGTTGCTGGTACACAAGTAACTTCTTTTGTTACTGGTGCTACTACTGTTACTACACTTGGATCTGTTAAGGTTGCACTTACTGTTTGCTCACATGCTGCAATTCCTCCTACTGGACGAACTTCAATTGTATGTGTTCCTGATGTAAAGTTTGGTATAACAAATGGATTATTTCCTGAAGTACTTACCCAACCTGCTCCTATATTATATTCAAACTCAGTTGGTGTTGATGATGGAAAACTTGCTTCTACTTCTATACTTCCATTATTGTACCCTAAACATGTAGGATTTGTCGTGTTTATAACTGCTGCTGTAAATTCTTGATCTGCTGCTACTGTTACCAATACATCTTCTGTACAATTACTTCCATAATCTACAGTTACGGTATGAGCTCCAGCTGCTACATTATTAAAAATATTAGCATTTGCTCCTGTTTGTGCTGCAGCTCCATCTAAAGAATAAGTATAACCAGCATCAAATGGTGTTATGGTGATATTTCCTGTACCATCAC
>NZ_JBECOV010000021.1:0-7205 GCF_040104435.1 Tenacibaculum sp. SSH1-16 | reverse complement strand
GCATACGATATAAACTTAAATCCACGCGTTTCATCAAAACGTCTTGCTGCTTTAACCAAACCTATATTTCCTTCATTAATTAAGTCAGAAAGGCGTAATCCTTGATTTTGATATTGTTTTGCCACCGACACTACAAAACGTAAGTTAGCATTTACCAAAGTTTCTAATGCTCTTTGGTCACCTGTTTTGATTTTTTGAGCTAACTCAACCTCTTCATCTGCAGTAATCAAATCAATCTTACCAATTTCTTGTAAGTACTTCTCAATAGATTTTGATTCTCTATTGGTAACTTGTTTTGTTATTTTTAACTGTCTCATATTATCTCTTTAGTCTCATTTCTAAATACGGAGTGGTAAATCCTAGCTTTTCGTACAAAAACTTTGCTGGATTATCTTTTTCTACATGTAAAGCAATATCTCCTTTACAGTTTTCTATAGCATGTGTCATTATTTTTCTTCCTACTCCTTTCCCTCTATATTCATTATGAGTGGCTATGTAGACTAAAATGTTTTCTGGGATATACTCATCCATTCCAGTTTTATTTATTACCACTGCACCTATAATTTCACCTTTATCTTCTATCGTAAAAACATATCCACCTAATCCTGTTCGCTCTTTTGCTGCATAGTCTATTGCTTTACGAATTGCTGATTTTTCATCTCCATATTTTTCAAGATGTTTATATAAAAAGTTAGTTACTCTTTCTATTTCTAGAGGGGTTATACGATTAAATGCATCGTAAGTTTTTATTGTCATAATTTGATTTTTATAAAAAAGAATAGGTATGTAATAACTGTAAGTTTCTTTAGTTTTTTCTACTGAAACTTAAATAGCAATAAATACAAAACCTATTTATTTTGGTATTTGTCTTTTAATGCGGAATACTTTTTAGAAAAGTGTACGATTATCTATAAACAGATACTCGTAAGGTCAAAAAAAACATTTTATAAATCTATTTTTTAACTGGTAAATAGTTCTACAAAGTGTTTTTAAATATATTAGAGAAACTTCTCACAAAGGAGGAGTTATTGTAAACTTAAATTAGAACCCTGGTGGGATAAACTTGTCCGATTGATTACGGAACACAAGGTAGTTGAATGTAAAAACTCGTTGATTTTTTTTCTCGTGTGTAGTATCTACCATATCTTACAAAGGTACGAATTTTATAGATAATTTCAAAACAGCTACTGTAAAAGAACCCTTTACAATGTTTTCTAGGTTTATAGCACAATATAATTAAACAAAAAAACACTTCAGATTTTTCTGAAGTGCCTTTTAATTATGATATAATTTCTAATTACTTTTTGAAATTAGTAATCCCATTTTCAAGCCAGTTATAATATTCATCTACATCTGGTGTGTATGCTATAGGGTCTATTATATTTGATTCATCATGATTCATTAATACATAAAATGGTTGTGAGTTTGCTTTATACTTAATAGTTTGCATTTCACTCCATTTTTGACCAATATATTTTAGTTTTTTTCCTGGGTTTAACTTTGATTCTACCACCTCGTCTTCTTCTAATGGTCTTTTATCATCTACATACAAAGAGATTAAAACTACTTTGTTTTTCAACACGTCTAAAACCTTTGGTTTCACCCAAACGTTTTGTTCCATTTTTCTACAATTTACACAAGCATGTCCTGTAAAATCTAACATTACTGGCTTTCCTACTTTTTTAGCATAAGCTAATCCTTTATCATAATCATGAAACGACATAATATCATGTGGTGGCATTAAATGTGCTCCTTCTGGCAAACGCTCATGTCCATTTTCTTGATTACCTGAACTTACTACTGCTTGTTTTGTAAATCCTACTCCATAAGGTGACTCACTATAATGTTGTGGCGGTGGAAATGCACTGATTAAATTCAACGGTGCTCCCCATAACCCAGGAACCATATAAATGGTAAAAGATAATACAATCAACCCTAAACTTAATCTTCCTACAGAAATATGACTGATTGGACTATCGTGTGGTAATTGTATTTTTCCAAATAGATAAAAAGCTAAAGCTCCAAAAATAGCTATCCATATAGCAATAAACACCTCTCTTTCTAGTAGATGTAATTGTAATACTAAATCGGCATTTGATAAGAATTTAAATGCTAAGGCTAATTCCAAGAACCCTAAAACTACTTTTACCGTATTTAACCATCCTCCTGATTTTGGCAATGAATTTAACCATCCTGGAAAAGCTGCAAATAAGGCAAATGGTAGTGCAATAGCTGAAGAGAACCCTAACATTCCAACAATAGGAGCTATTCCTCCTTTAGAAGCTGCTTCTACTAACAAAGTACCTACGATTGGTCCTGTACACGAAAAGGATACAATTGCCAAGGCTAACGCCATAAAAAAAATTCCAATTAACCCTCCTCTATCAGCTTGAGAATCTACCTTAGTTGCCCATGAACTTGGTAAAGTAATTTCAAAAGCTCCTAAGAAAGACACAGCAAAAATTACTAAGATTAAGAAGAAAACTATATTAAACCATACGTTCGTTGATAATGCGTTCAAAGCATCAGCTCCAAAAACAGCAGTTACTACCGACCCTAATAATACATAAATCCCTATAATAGATATTCCGTAGATAATTGCATTTCGAATTCCTGCTGATTTACTTTTGCTTTGTTTTGTGAAAAAGCTTACTGTCATCGGTATCATAGGAAATACACACGGAGTTAACAATGCTGCAAACCCAGATAAAAAAGCAATGAAGAAAATTCCCCATAAACCTTTCTTTTCTTCCTTTTCACTTTCTTTTGAAACTTCTTTATCTGTTGTTTTTGTTTCTTTAACGTTATCTGAAGAAACTTTAACTGCTGTCGCTTTAGTTAAATCAAACACCAAATCTACTTCTTTTGGAGGCAAGCACATCTCATCTGTACAGGCAATAAACTCTACAAATGCGTTTATTTGAGTTAAACTAGCATCAATCAACTCTACTTTCTGCTTAAAAACTGCTTTGTCTGCAAAGGATTTAATATTCATTCCTTCTTCACCAAAAAGTGTGGTAAACTTAATTTCTCCTTCTGGCTCTGTAGTATTTCCTACAATTTTAACTTTCCCTCCATCATCATCATACGTAAAAGTTGTTGGAATAGGACCACCACTCGGAACTTCCTGTGCATACAAATGCCAACTTCCTTGTATTGTCGCAGTACTTACTAAGTTATATGTTGTTTTAGAAATTTTCTCTACACTCGTTTTCCATTCTATTGGATTGTGAATTTGGCTCATTGCCGAAAACCCAACAGTAAAACAAAGCAAAAATGCTAGTATTTTTTTCATCTTATTTGGGGAAAGGGATTAATTTACATTAAAAGTTAATTCTACTTCTTTTGGAGGTAAACAGTTCATTCCTGTACACACCATATACTCTACCACTCCTTTAACTGTAAACTTTTCTGTAGTTTTTAAACGGATTCTCTGAGTAAAAGTAGCTTTAGTATCGAAATATTTAATTTTCATTTCAAAGATTGGATCGTCCACTACATGTCCTGCTTCTTCTTTAGTATTTCCTTTTTTCAAGTATTTAGTATCTCCCTCAAAAGTAAATAAGGTTGGAATTGGCCCTCCTTTTGGAATCTCTTGTGAATACAAATGCCAATCTTTTTGAATTGTTGCGGTAGCTACTAACTCTGCTTCTTTATCTGATATCTTTTTTACTGAAGTACTCCACTTTACTGGATCGTGCACTTGGGAAAACGTAAAGGAGCAAGTAAATAATAGTAGTATTAGATATATTTTTTTCATTTTTAAATAAGTATTGAACTCGTAAAAATAACGTGTTTTATATTCATAGAAGAATAATTAAATAATAATTAACATTCTTATTCAATTTTATTTTCTATCCGTGACAAGGAACTGTTAATTATAAAATTATCTTAAAAAACATAAAAAAATGTTAATTTATTTTTTATATATTTATAGTGATTTTTTGAGTCATTTTTTAAAATCACACCTTTAAATTCTTTTTACAATTAAAAACAAAAAAGTAGATGAAGTAACAGTATTTATCATAAACTAAATTTAAGTCCCCCAAATATGAAACACTTTTATTTTAAAAAGTTTAGTGTAGATTTTATATTAGAATTTATAATTCTTCTCAACAAACTACATATTTCTATCAATAGAAAAAAAGGAGTAGTTAAACTCCAATCCATCACTCTCTCAAAAATGTGGAGAGCATTTCCTTCAATTAAGTTTCTTAAAACTTTTAATTACAGGTTTAAGAGTATGTTTTATAATATAAGAACTATAACACTTTCCACATAATCATTAATACGGTTAACTATATTTAAAGATGTTCTTTTATAGTTTCCCATTTAATTTTAACTTGATTATCAAACTCTAACGAGTTGATGAAGTGTATCCTATTTTTTTAGTCTTAAATTAAAGAGTATCACACATTCTAGCGCAAAAAACACAAACAAGTGTTTGCACTATAATCCATCTAAACAAAAAAAGCTTTATATGAAAAATAAACACCCTCACTATAGTGTATATAAAAGCATATTATATATAATTTTCTTAACATTTACTATTAGCCTTAGTTCGCAAGTAATCATAAAAGAAGAATTAAAAAGAAGTAATCTCAACAAAACATTATCCTATAAACCACCTCAAGACACAAAATTATCC
This sequence comes from Tenacibaculum sp. SSH1-16, assembly GCF_040104435.1. Taxonomy (NCBI): domain Bacteria; kingdom Pseudomonadati; phylum Bacteroidota; class Flavobacteriia; order Flavobacteriales; family Flavobacteriaceae; genus Tenacibaculum; species Tenacibaculum sp. SSH1-16. Next base: position 2,557 of record NZ_JBECOV010000021.1, on the reverse strand, counting down.
TCATCAAACAATCTAGTTAACCCTATAAGTAGTTCTTTTTTAACAAAAAAAATAACTAATAGTAATTTAAATCAAAGATCCTTTTCATCTACTTTTAGTATGATGATGATGGCTACACCAACTTTAGATTTAAACTCTATAACACCAGGAAATAATTATGATTTCCAACTACAGCCAACAACATCAAACATTTTCCCTGTAACTGTAGATCCAAAAGTAACAACAGATACAGGTGTTTTAAGTGCAACAATAAGTTTTTCTGGAATTGTTGATACTCCTTTTGGTGAATTGTTAGCTATTAATAATGGCGGTGGTTTTGATTTATTATGGTTACAATTACCGGTATCTGGTCCATTTACCTATACTATAGGGAGTTCAACAATACAAATTACACAACTAACAAACACAACATTTAATATTGTAGAAACCTCTGGAAATCCTATCTCTAATTCTGAGTTTGAAACGTTTTTATCCACCTTGTTTTATGGAGACTTGCAAAGCCCATATACAGATGGGGTACGCACAATGGATGTTACCATTTTTGATACAAATGGAGATTCTACCACAGCACAAACCATTATAAGAATCTACACTACTCCCCCAACAGTTGTAGATGAAGCTGATAGTATTCTTGCTAATTCTACTGGAACTATTACAGGTAATGTTCTTACTAATGACTCTGGCTCTACCGCCATATCGGTAACAGAAGTAGATGTCTATCCTTCAGCTGTTAACAACACTTATACTACTTTATATGGAGACATTACAATACAAGCAAATGGTACTTATACTTATGATGTAGATGAAACAAATGCTTCTGTTACAGGTTTAAGAAACGGAGAGAGTTTAGATGATATTATTTCTTATACTGTAGCTGATGCCATTGGTATAAAAGATTATGGTATATTAACCATAACAATTAACGGAGTAGATGAAGCCCCTGACGCAATAGATAACACAGATTCTTTAACTGCTTTTATCGATGCAAGTGCCACAGGTAATGTAATAACCGATCCTGGAACTGGGGGCTCTGATACCGTAGATCGAGGCTTATCTACTTTAGTTTGGGAAAGCAATTTTACAAATGGAGAAACAGTAAATGGAAAAACAAAAACTATTGGTGGCGTGGGGCTTTCTTTTACTACTTTAGACCCTGGAGGATTTGGTACATCCTTTAACCAAACAGTAGATTATACTACCAACGGAGGTCATACAGGTTATTTAATATATGATATAGACGGAACAACTAACCCCACTGATGACACTGTTTTAGTTATAGATTTTGATCAACCTGTTTTTAATTTAGGTTTCTTACTAACAGATATTGATTTTTCACAAGGAAGTTCTTGGCAAGATCAAATAAAAATTGAAGGTAATTTAGATGGTATAAATTCAACTTATAAATTTGTTACAACAGGTGGAGTAATTAACTCAGGAAGTAATACTTTTTATGGAATAGGTAGCGCAATACCTAGTGATGCTACAGGAAATATCAATGTTTTTTTTGAACAGCCAATTAATCAATTAAGATTAAGCTATAATTATGGACCTAATGTTACAGATCCTGACCCTCTTGGACAAATTGCTGGTGTTTCAGATATTTACTGGCAAGGTTCTGGCTCTGTTACCACCATAAGACTTGGTACTACATTAGGTAACCTAAATGCCGGAAATTTAAATATTTTATACCCTGGAACTTACGGGTCAATAATAATGAATCCAGATGGAAGTTATGAATATATTGTTGATACATCAAACCCAGCAGTAGCAGGCTTACTCGTAGGTCAAACATTAACAGATACATTTTTTTATGAAATTTCCGACGGAGTGTCTTCAGATACAGCTAATTTAGTAATTACTATTAATGGATCAGGGACAGACCCTGATGGTGATGGAATAGCCGATAGGCTAGATTTAGATGATGATAATGATGGAATATTAGACACAGAAGAATCATTAGCTTGCGCAGGAACCCCATTAGATTTAACAGGAATTGGAACTACCTTAACCTCTGGAAGTTATTTTGATCAAGATACAGAAAAAATAATAGATGTAACAATTACTACAACAGGTACAGTAGACGAAGGTAATGCTAATGGAGATATCTTAATCACTCAAGGAGGAACAGCAACTTTTACTTTTTCATCCCCAGTAACAGTTTCTCTAAAACATGAAATTGGTATAACTGGAAATTTTGATACAGGGGATACTTGGGAATTAACTTCAACAGGAGAATTTACTGTAGCCGACCCAAATGGTGATTTAATGATTAATTCTAACTCTGGTGGCATTTTGAACTTTGATGCCTTAGGTGCTATTTCAGCATCTGAAGCTTGGGAAATTAAAACAACCACAACATCGCTAAAACTTGATCTAAAATCTGGAAATACAAAATCTCCTATCAACTTAGCTCTAATATGTGGCGGTTTTTTAGATTCCGACAATGATGGAATTCCGAATCATTTAGATTTAGATAGTGATAATGATGGGTGCTTTGATGCAGTAGAAGCAAGTGAAAATGTTTCTTCTGGTCAGTTAGACGGAAATGGAAGAATAG
>NZ_JBECOV010000020.1:0-42518 GCF_040104435.1 Tenacibaculum sp. SSH1-16 | reverse complement strand
AGAGGAAATATTACAATATATTTATTATTATAATCAAGAAAGACCACACCAAAGTTTAAATGGTGTGGCTCCTAATATTTTTAACCAAAATTGTCAACGAATTAGTTAACCTTTACAGCAATGACAAACACAATATAAAATGCTAAAAAAACAACAACTACAAGAAACACAAGAATTTCTTCAACATAAAGGAATTACCAACCCAGAAATAGGAATAGTTTTAGGAACAGGATTAGGAAAATTAGTCGATGAAATAACCATTGAACAAGAAGTACCGTATGCTGACATTCCACATTTTCCACAAGCAACTGTAGAATTTCATTCAGGAAAATTAATTTACGGAACCTTATCGGGTAAAAAAGTGGTAGTGATGTCTGGTCGTTTTCATATGTACGAAGGGTATAATCTATGGGAAGTGACCTACGGTATTAGAACTATGCACGCACTAGATATTAGAACTTTGTTAGTTTCTAATGCTGCAGGCGCTATCAACCTTTCTTATAAAAAGGGGGATTTGATGTTGCTTGAAGATCATTTGAATTTACAAGGTGGTTCTCCCCTAGCCTTTAAAGGAGCTAATGAGTTTGGAAATATTTTTGCCGATATGCTTGAACCGTATTCAAAAAAATTGAATACAAAAATGAAAGCTATTGCCAAAGCTAACGACATAGACCTGAAAGAAGGTGTATATGCTAGTGTTGTAGGTCCGCAATTGGAAACTAGAGCTGAGTATAGAATGTTACAAATTTTAGAAGTAGATGCGGTAGGAATGAGCACTGTTCCTGAAGTTATCGTAGCAAAACAACTCAACATTCCGTGTGCAGCTGTTTCGGTATTAACCGATGAATGCGATCCCAAAAATTTACACCCTGTAAATATTACCGAAATCATTGAAGTTGCAGGAAAAGCAGAACCTAAAATGATCACGCTTTTTAAAGAATTAATTAATGAATTATAACATCATTCCGAACATAGTGAAGGAATCTTTTTAATGGAAGTAGCATCCAACCTTGAGGTTTCTCGCTTTAGCATGTCTTAAGCGGCAGTCGAAAGGCTCGAAATAACAAAACAAATTATAAAGCAAGACTATTAGAATCAAGAACCTAGACAAACAACACAAGCCTTTATTCTTTTATCTAACAGCGTAGCGGTCTTTAATCTTAAAAAATATGAGTTACTTAGAAACCACCAAAAATGTATACAAAGAAGCAGCGTTAACCCCTGATGTTGGTTTATGCTGTACAACAAACCCTATTTGGGAGTTACCAGGATTAAAAATTCCGAAAATCATGCAAGAAATGAACTACGGATGTGGTTCTACCGTACATGCTCGTGATTTAACCAACAATCCTAAAATATTATATGTAGGTGTTGGTGGCGGAATGGAATTGTTACAATTCTCTTATTTCTCACGTCAGAAAAACGGAGTGATTGGAATTGATGTGGTAGATGAAATGCTAGAGGCTTCTCGAAAAAATTTTGTGGAAGCAGAAGCTCAAAATCCTTGGTTTAAAAGTGAGTTTGTCGATTTACGAAAAGGTGATGCTTTACACTTACCTGTGGAGGACAACTCTATTGATGTAGCTGCTCAAAACTGTTTGTTTAACATTTTTAAAGCTGAAGAACTGAAAAAAGCCATTGCTGAAATGTACCGCGTGTTAAAACCTCACGGACGTTTGGTTATGAGTGATCCTACGTGTGAGCAACCTATGAACGAAACCTTGCGTAATGACGAACGTTTACGTGCCTTATGCTTAAGCGGAAGTTTACCGATTAAGGAATACGTAAAAATGCTGACGGATGCTGGTTTTGGAACCATTGAAATAAGAGCACGTAAACCATACAGAATTTTAGACCCCAAAAATTACCCTACCGATGAATTGATTTATATCGAATCGATTGAAGTAGCTGCTATTAAAGACCCGATGCCTGCTGATGGCCCATGTGTATTTACAGGAAAAGCTGCCATTTACTTTGGAGATGAAGACTATTTTGATGACGGAGCAGGACACACATTATTAAAAAACCAACCGTTAGCGATTTGTGATAAAACAGCCGCAGCTTTAAAAGCGTTAGGAAGAGACGATATATTTTTCTCAGAATCTACCTATCATTACGATGGTGGTGGATGTTGTTAGACATAAACTACTTTAGTTCTGAACCTCGCTTTAGCGAGGTTTTTTATTGCAAAAAAGGTTAACTTCGCCTCCAAAAAATAAAGTTTTTTATAAACTTACAACCATAAAAACACTTTTAAAAACAACCATGATAAAACCAAAAAAATTACAAAAAGGAGATAAAGTAGCTACAATTTCTTTATCATGGGGAGGTGCTGGAGAAATACCTAATAGATATCAAATAGGAAAAAAACAGATACAAGATAATTTTGATTTAGAAGTTGTTGAAACTAGAAATGCGTTAAAACCTGCTAAATGGATTTATGAAAACCCAAAAGCAAGAGCTGAAGACTTAATAGAAGCTCTTGAGGACAAGTCTATAAAAGCAATCATTTCTAACATTGGAGGAGACGACAGCATAAGAATGCTACCTTTTATCGATTTAGATATTATGAGAAAAAACCCGAAAATTTTTATTGGTTTCTCAGATTCTACTGTAACACATTTTTGTTTTTATAAAGCGGGAGTAACTTCTTTTTATGGAACTTCAACACTTGTTGGATTTGCTGAAAATAATGGAATGCATCAATACCAAATAGATGACATTAACCAAACTTTATTTTCTAATAAAATTATAGGGAAAATTAGCCCTAATACTGAAGGTTGGACATCTGAACGATTAGAATGGGAGAATCCAGAAAACCAAAATATATCAAGAAAATTAACAAAACCTAAAGGATGGAAATTTTTACAAGGTACAAAAACAGTATCGGGAGAACTATTAGGGGGGTGTTTTGATGTTTTAGAAACCTTAAAAGACACCAAATTATGGGTAAGCCCTTCAGATTGGAAAGGTAAAATATTGTTTTTTGAAACATCAGAAGCAATGATGCCTCCCCATTATTTTCTTTGGATTTTAAGAAACTATGTTGCTTCTGGTATTATACATAATATTAAAGGATTAATAGTTGGTAGACCTTACAATAATCAATATGTAGTAGAATATGAGAAAGCATTAATTCAAGTAATTAGAGACGAAGCTGGTTTAACAGATTTACCAATAATTACAGAAATGGATTTTGGACATACTTGCCCTACTTTCACAATTCCCTACGGAATAAAAGCAGAAATAAACCCCGTAGATAAAACTTTTTCTATAATTGAAAGCGCTCTAACAAATTAAAGCCAATCTCTAATCACACCTCTCTTAACCCAAACCATTATATTACACTCTTACAATTTTACCAACTAGAATTCGTTATTTTGTACAAATGAAAATATTGAAAGAAATACAACTTCAACTTAAAGGAAATAAGAAATTAACTCTTTTGTTAAAATACGCTACAGGATTAATACTGTTTGGAGTTCTTTTAGTAGTAGTATTATTTTCGTTAGTATATTTTGAAGTCTTTGGGAAGCTCCCTAATAAAGAAGAATTGACATCTATCATCAATGAAGAAGCTTCTTTAATTTATTCATCAGACGAGGTAATTATAGGTAAAATATTTGCTGAAAACAGAACCAATGTTCGACTAGAACAAATTCCAAATCACCTAAAAGAAGCTTTAATAGCTACTGAAGATAAGCGATTCTATTCCCATAATGGCTACGATGGTCAAAGTTATGCACGCGTTTTCTTTAGAAGTATTTTACTACAAGACGCCTCAGGTGGTGGCGGTAGTACTATTACACAACAGTTAATTAAAAACCTTTACGGAAGGCAATATCATGGTTTTTTAAGCATGCCTATCAACAAAATCAAGGAGCTCATCATTGCCAGTCGTATGGAGAAACTGTACAGCAAAGATGAGATCTTGTTATTGTATTTAAACTCGGTTCCTTTTGGAGAAAACAATTTTGGGGTAGAATCGGCTGCTAATCGATTTTTTAACAAATCAGTTAGTGAATTACACATTGAGGAATCTGCGGTATTGGTAGGAATGTTAAAAGCCAACACCTATTACAATCCAAGATTGAATCCAGAAAATGCTAAAAAGCGCCGTAATACAGTTCTTCAGTTAATGAATAACGAAGCCTATTTAAGTAATAAAGTTGCTGATAGTTTACAAAAACTACCTATTACACTTAACTACAAAAACCTTGATGTAAATGCCACCGCTGGTTATTTTACCTATCAAGTAAAGAAAAAAGCAGTAGAAATTGTAAAAAAAATAAATGACAGCACCAATACTTCTTATAATTTAGAAACCGACGGATTAAAAATTCATACAACACTGAATTACGACATTCAAAAAATTGCAGAAAAATCTGCTAAGGAACAACTCATCATCAAGCAACAACAGTTAGACAAAGAATTAGCTTCAAACAGACTAAAAAACAAATGGTTAAAAAAGCAGCAGTTTACAGAAGACGACAAACAAAATAGAACTATTCAACTCTTTGATTGGGATAGCACAAAAACCATTACTGGTAATAAAATTGATAGCCTTTGGTATTATGATAAAATGCTAAATGCTTCTATTTTGATTACGAATCCAAAAAACGGAGCAGTGATTAGTTGGGTGGGTGGAAATAACTTTAACACACTTCCTTTTGATATGGTCCTATCACACCGTCAAATAGCCTCTGCCTTCAAACCATTTTTATACGCTACAGCGCTAGAAAATGGAATTTCTTCGTGTGATTATTTTGAAAACGAGGAAAAAACCTATCCTGAATACGATAATTGGAAACCGAAAAATGCCGACCATAGCTCAACTCCCGATAAAAAAGTTGCCATGTGGTATGCGTTGATAAAATCTATGAACATCCCTAGTGTAAACCTATACTTTAAACTAGAAAAAGAGTGGTTGATTAATGCTTGTGAAAAGTTACTATTCCCAGAAGTTACTGACGACGCTCCTTCTATTGCTTTAGGCACACTAGATTTATCGCTTTTTGAAGCCACAAGAGCTTACGGTGCCTTTGCCAATAATGGTGAAATGAATGACTTATATATGATTAGCAAGATTACCGATAAAGAAGGAAATATCATTTACGAAAGTGAAAAGCAAAAGGCAGAAAGAGTATTTACAGAAGAAAGTACACAAACGTTAACTACTATTTTACAACAAGCTGTAGAGCAAGGAACAGGAGCTAGCATAAGAAATAGGTATAAAATTAAAAGTCCGTTAGCCAGTAAAACAGGTACCGCTCAAAACTATACCAACGCTTGGTTTATGGCGTATACACCGAATATTGTTCTCGGAACCTGGGTTGGGACCTCTAAAAACGATGTACATTTTACTAGCGGAAATGGTTCTGGTTCTTCTTTAGCACTGCCTATTGTAGCCAACATTCTTAAGGAAATAGAAAACACACCCGAACTAAAGGAAAGATACTTAACCTCTTTTGGTATTCCTGAAGAGATTTCTTCGTCAATAGACTGCCCTCCTTACAGAGAAAAAGGAATTAAAGGATTTTTCAACAGACTTTTTGGAAAGAAAAAGGGAGAATAATTTAATGCAAACAATACAAAAATGCTGTCAGTTCGAGTATCGACCGAAGGAAGATGTATCGAGAACCAACTAATGACGTCTCGATACAATTCCGATACAATATCGGAATCACTCGACGTGACACTTTAACAAGCTAACTCACATTTACATTAATTTAAGCAAACAAGGTAGCAAAAGCCTCTTCAATCTTACTTACTAAAATCAGTTTTATAGAATGGTTTTTGCTCGTAATCTTGTTGTATTTTGAGGTTACAAAGGTTTTATATCCTAACTTTTCAGCTTCGGTAATACGCTGATCTATTTTAGAAACAGGACGAATTTCACCTGCTAAACCAACTTCAGCTGCAAAACACACATCAGGATTGATCGCTAAATCTTGATTTGACGATAAAATCGCTGCCACTACCGCTAAATCTATCGCAGGATCGTCTACATGAATTCCTCCTGTTACATTTAAAAACACATCTTTAGCTCCTAATTTAAATCCCGCACGTTTTTCTAACACTGCTAAAATCATATGCAAGCGTTTTAGGTTGTAACCTGTGGTGGTTCTTTGTGGTGTTCCATAAACCGCTGTTGAAACAAGCGCTTGAATTTCTATCATTAACGGACGAATACCTTCTAAAGTGGATGCAATCGCAGTTCCACTTAAATCGGCATCTTTTTTTGAAATTAAGATTTCTGAAGGATTAGAAACTTCTCGCAACCCATCTGATAGCATTTCGTAGATTCCTAATTCAGCAGTAGAACCAAAACGGTTTTTTTGTGAGCGTAAAATTCGGTAGGTATGATTTCGGTCTCCTTCAAATTGTAATACCACATCTACCATGTGTTCTAAAATCTTAGGGCCTGCGATATGTCCTTCTTTGTTGATATGTCCAATTAACAATACTGGAGTTGCCGTTTCCTTCGCAAATTTTATCAATTCTGCGGAAGTTTCTCGTATTTGGGAAATACTTCCTGGTGACGCTTCAATTGTATCCGTATGTAAAGTTTGGATAGAGTCTATTACCAACACATCTGGCTGAACTTCTTCAATATTTTTAAAAATCTGTTGGGTATTCGTTTCGGTAAGAATTAAACAGTTAGGATTTTTTCCTTCGATACGTTCAGCACGCATTTTAATCTGCGACTGACTTTCTTCTCCAGACACATACAATACTTTTTGCGGAATTTGTAAAGCAATTTGTAACAACAGAGTTGATTTACCAATTCCTGGCTCTCCACCTAATAACACTACCGCTCCTTTCACCAATCCGCCACCTAAAACAGTGTCTAATTCTTGGTTTTTAGTGCCAAAACGCTCTTCTGGATTCAATTGAATATCTTCAACTCGTAAAGGTTTCGCTATTCTTTTTTGTGTGTTTGATGGCGATTTCCAACTTCTTTTTTCTTCTTTTTGAATCACTTCTTCAACAATAGTGTTCCATTCTTTACATGAGCCACATTGCCCTACCCATTGCGCGTGTTGCGCGCCACAGTTTTGACAGAAAAAAGTTGTTTTGGTTTTTGCCATTCGATTTGTAAGATTTACTTACAAAGAAAAGAAAACTATTTGTTTTTATTATAGATGGGTAAGAACAAAAATGCTAACCCTCCAAAGACAATAATCATAGCCGTTTGAGCTGTCCACATAATCCAACCAAAGGCTGTTGCAGGTTCTTCAGCAATTCCAAATAAAGCCAAAGCTCCAGCTACGGCAACAGGATACAATCCTATCCCTCCATTAGTCGCCGCAATCGCAAATCCACCAGCGATAAACCCGATTAAAACACCTCCTAACGGAACCTGTAATCCATCAATTGCTGGAATGGTTGCCCAAAACATTAACACATACATTACCCAAATAAATACGGTATGAAATATGAATGCCCATTTATGTTGCATTTTCAAAATACTGGTTACTCCCTCAATTAATCCTGCTACAAAATTTTTGATTTTTAGTCCAATTCCTGATTGCGCTTTTTTTACAAACCTTGTAAAAATCATAAACACTAAAACCAAGCCACCAATAAGAACTCCTATTTTAATTGGATCAAAATTTTTAGTCAGTAATTCATAAATAAAATCAAATTGTACAAAAAGTGTAATTACTATAATACTCAACATCATTAGTAAATCTGCCATTCGTTCGGCAACGATAGTACCAAAACCTTTTTCAAACGGAATGTTTTCATAATTAGTCATTACAGCTGCACGAGACACTTCTCCTGCTCTTGGGACTGCATAGTTTACTAAATACGCTACTAAAACCGCCATAGTACTATTGCCAAAATCTGGTTTATACCCCATAGGCTCCAATAAGAACTTCCAACGATAAGCACGAGATAAGTGACTTAACACCCCAAAAAACAGTCCTAAAGCTATCCATCCGTAATTAGCATCTTTAAAATATTGTACTAAGGTTTCAATTGAAATTTTTGACAATGAATACCAAACTAAAAAACCTCCCAAAATGAGAGGTAATAGTATTTTTGTGATTTTCTTTACTGATATACTCAAACTATTCTAGCAAGTTGTTTTCTTCGTTAGGAAATACTAATTGTGGTTTAAACTTTTTGGCTTCTTCTAACTCCATAAAAGCATATACAATTAAGATAAGTACATCTCCTTTTTGAACCCTACGAGCTGCAGCTCCATTCAAAGTAATTTCACCACTCTTTCTTGGTCCTGGAATTGCATAGGTTTCTAAACGCTCTCCATTATTGTTATTCACAATCTGTACACGTTCTCCTTCAATAATTCCAGCAGCATCCATTAAATCTTCATCAATGGTGATACTTCCTATATAATTTAAATCCGCGTTGGTTACTTTAACACGGTGTATTTTAGATTTTACTACTTGTACTAACATGCTGCAAAAATAATTGTTTTTTAATGAATACTAGATTGTTTTTTGATGATTTTAACATTATTACAAAGCTCATTCTTAAGCTCAAACATTAACTCTTTAAACGAATATTATCTATCAAGCGAATGTCTCCAGCAAAAACAGCTATAAACGCACGATACTTCATATTTTCTTTAGTCTCTGTTACCGTTTGCAATGTTTTTTCATCTGCAATGGTAAAATATTCTAATTCAAGTAACGGATGATTTTTAAATTGTTTTTTCACCCATTTTGTTAACTCTTTTGGATCTTTTACTCCAAATTTCTTTTTTGCTTTTTTTAATGTTTTATAAATAAATGGTGCAGCTTCACGGTATTCTTTTGTTAATCTCGTATTTCGAGAACTCATAGCCAACCCATCATCTTCTCTAAAAATTGGTCTTCCTTTAATTTTTACTGGTAAGTTATATTTTTCTACTAACTTTTTAATAATTTGCAATTGCTGAAAATCTTTCTTACCAAAATAAGCAGTATCTGGTTCTACTATTTCAAATAACGTTTTTACTATTGTTCCAACACCATCAAAATGACCATCTCTAAACCTCCCTTCCATTTGATGTTCTAGCCCATCAAAATCAAACTTTTCTGATGTAATATTTTCGGCATATATTTCTTCTACTGAAGGAAAGAACAACACATCACAATTAGCAGACGTTAACAACTCCACATCACTTTCATAAGTCTTGGGATATTTATCTAAATCTTCTTTATTATCAAACTGTGTAGGATTTACAAAAATACTAACTACTGCAATATCATTCTTCTTTTTTGCTCTTCTAATAAGCGATAAATGCCCTTGATGAAGAGCCCCCATAGTTGGAACAAACCCGATTGATTTTTTATCCTTTTTTTGAGATGATAAAAACTCTTTTATTTCAGATTTTCTTGTGAAAATTTTCATTGTTATTTAATTGAAATGCATGCAAAATTAGCAATTTAACACGATTTTTGCATTAATTTTCGTATTTTTGCACCTTCAATAAAAGAGACCGATTTAATGAAGGATAAGAGAATTTTATATGTTTCATCAGAGGTAACACCATATTTACCAGAAACAGAATTATCGTCTACCGCATTTAACGTTGCTAAAAATGCACATTCTAAAGGAATTCAAACCCGTATTTTCATGCCTCGATTTGGGGTGATTAATGAGCGAAGGCATCAGTTACACGAAGTTATTCGTCTATCGGGTATGAACCTAATTATTAACGACATGGATATGCCTTTAATAATTAAGGTTGCATCCATTCCTAAAGAAAGAATGCAAGTATACTTTATTGACAATGATGAATATTTTAAGCGTAAAGCAGTTTATTCTGACGAAGACGATAAGCTTTTTGAAGATAACGATGAGCGTATGATTTTCTTCGCTAAAGGTGTAGTTGAAACCGTTAAAAAATTAAACTGGGCTCCTGATATTATTCATGTTCATGGATGGATGGCATCTTTATTACCTCTATATTTAAGAGAATATTATAAAGAAGAACCTTTGTTTGCAGAAAGTAAGATTGTAACTTCGCTTTACAATAGCGACATTGAAGATTTAAATAAAGAAATGGCTAATAAAGTTCGTTTTGATAAGATTGAGGAATCAAAGGTAGCAACTATCGAAACACCGAGTCATTTAAACATTTTGAAAAGTGCTATTGAAAACTCAGATGCTATCATAAAAGGCAGTGAAGTTTTACCGGAAGAAGTTGAAACCTATATTAATAACAATAATGTAAAAGTTTTAGATTTTCAATCGGAAGAAACCTTAACTGAAGCATATTTAGAATTTTATAAAGAGAACGTTTTAGAATTAAGCGAATAATGATTAGAAAAATTGGTGTACTTGGTATTAGCTTGCTATGTTTAGCAACTATTACATCTTGTGAAAAAGACTTTAGTGAAGTTGGGACAAATGTTATTAATAATGACAAGTTTGAAACAGGAGAAATTCTATTGGATGTTAAAATAACTCCAATAGACACAAAAAATGTACAAGCTGATAATATTAACGCTACTATTAGTGATTATTGGCTAGGAGTGTATAACAATCCTAATGCTGAAAAAATTGAAGCATCAATCATTTCTCAACTTGGTTATTTATCTGGTTTAAAAAACAAAGAAAATGTTACCGATGGTGATACCATATTTAATTTAGATAAAGTAATTTTAAAAATTCCGTACCAAGCAACATCTAAGGGTACTACAAATGGTATTACTACTTTTAAATTAGATTCGGTATTAGGTAACCCAAATATTGCTACTTCTATACAAGTATTTCAAAATGAAACCTATTTAAATACACTAAACCCAAGTGACCCTTCTAAAAGAAACACTTTTTTTTCTGATAGTGAATACTTAGGTAATACTATTTTAAATGAAGATGGAGTTTATGAAATGAAACCTAAAGCTACAGACACTACATTCATTTTTGATAGAATTGACAGGTCTTCTTCATTAACAAACACAACCACTTATAAATACACCGTTAAAGCAGAAAACTCACAAAAGCTTAAAGTTCCATTTTTAGCAATTCCTTTAGATTTAGCAAAAATGAAAACTTTATTCTGGGATAAATTTGAAAATGGAGAATTTGCTTCAAAAGAGGCTTTTGATAATTACTTCAGGGGTTTAAAAATTATGGCTACTGGAAACGATGGTTCTTTAGTCCCTCTGAATCTCGCAGCTTCTCCGACTCCTTCAGTAGATTTTTACTACACTAAATCAGTAGTAGATGGAACTACAGTAAAAGACACTATACAAAAAGAATATTCCTTCCCCCTTGCAGGAGTAAGAAACAGTATTTATAAAATGACTCCTGCTGCAAATCCTGCTCCCACTAACAACTTTGTTATTCAAGGAACAGCAGGAAGTATGGCAAAAGTTGAAATTTTAGACGATACAAAAGTTCAAGAGTTAAAAAGTAATAACTGGCTAATCAACGATGCCTCACTTACTTTTTATATAAATCAAACAATTAACAATGATGCCAATGTTATTCCTCAGCAATTATTCTTATATCAAAATAAGAAAAACGAGACAGGCGGCATTTCACCAACTCAGTTAACAGATGCTTATGTTGACGCTGCTTCTTTTGGGGGGTCTTTAAAGAAAACTGACGATGATAACCCTGAAAAATATACTTTTAGAATTACCGATTACATTTCCAAACTATTATCGGGAGAAGAAAACACAACTACTGATCCTTTAGTTTTAAAAGTATACAATCCTACAGATGCCCCTGTAGTTAATAATGTTTTAACAACCTCTGTTAAATCCTATAACTGGAACCCAAGGGCTGTAACATTATTAGATGGTAATGAGACTACTAACGGAACTAAAAGAGCTGTTTTAAAAATATCATATTCAAAAGAAAAGTAAGTTGTATGTGTGGAATTACTGGATATATTGGACATAGAGAAGCTTATCCAATTGTAATTAATGGATTAAAACGTTTGGAATATAGAGGTTATGATAGTGCGGGAATCATGATGTATGATGGTGAAACAATGCACTTATCAAAAACCAAAGGAAAAGTTTCTGATTTAGAAATAATTACAAACAAAGAAGAAAAAAGAAAAAATGGAAAAATAGGCATAGGACATACTCGTTGGGCAACACATGGCGTTCCTAATCATGTAAATTCTCATCCTCATTTTTCTCAATCTGGAAATCTTGTAATTGTTCATAATGGAATTATAGAAAATTATGATACCATTAAAAAAGAATTGCTTTCTAGAGGCTATGAATTTAAAAGTGATACCGATACTGAGGTTTTAGTAAACCTTATTGAAGAAATAAAAAAAAGCGAGGAATGTAAATTAGGAAAAGCTGTTCAATTAGCTTTAACCAATGTAATTGGAGCTTATGCAATTGCTGTTTTTGACAAAACAAAACCTAATGAATTAGTCGTAGCTCGATTAGGTAGCCCTATTGCTATTGGGGTTGGAAAAAACAACGAAGAGTTTTTCGTAGCTTCTGATGCTTCTCCTTTTATTGAATATACAAAAGATGCTATTTACCTTGAAGATGGTGAATTAGCTATTATAAAAAAGGATAAAGGGATTAAAGTTCGTAAAATTGAGAGTGATAAAGAAATTGATGCGAATATTCAAAAACTACAATTAAGTCTTGAACAGATAGAAAAAGGTGGTTATGATCACTTTATGTTGAAAGAAATATATGAACAACCTAAAGCTATTATAGATACTTATAGAGGAAGAATGCTAGCCAATGAGGGAATTATACGAATGGCTGGTGTTGATGATAATATGTCTAAATTCTTAAATGCAGACAGAATTATCGTTGTAGCTTGTGGTACTTCCTGGCATGCAGGATTGGTTGGAGAATACCTTTTTGAAGATATGGTACGTATTCCTGTTGAAGTTGAATATGCCTCAGAGTTTAGATATCGTAATCCTATTATTACCCCAAAAGATGTAGTAATTGCCATTTCTCAGTCTGGTGAAACAGCTGATACTTTAGCTGCTATTAAACTTGCTAAATCTAAAGGAGCTTTTGTTTTTGGTATTTGTAACGTAGTAGGTTCTTCAATTGCTAGGGAAACACATGCTGGTGCTTATACGCATGCTGGTCCAGAAATTGGAGTAGCTTCAACTAAAGCGTTCACAACACAGATAATAGTACTTTCTCTAATTGCTTTAAAACTAGCACAAGCTAAAGGAACTTTATCAACATCTGCAGTAAATACTTATTTACAAACGATGCAACAAATTCCTACTCAGGTAGAGAGTTTATTGAAAATTGATTCCCAAGTTAAAGAAATAGCAACCGTATATAAAGATGCTAAAAACTGTTTATATTTAGGTAGAGGGTTTAACTTTCCTGTTGCTTTAGAAGGGGCTTTAAAACTAAAAGAAATCTCTTACATTCATGCTGAAGGGTATCCTGCTGCTGAAATGAAACACGGGCCGATTGCCTTAATTGATGAAAACATGCCTGTTTTTGTCATTGCAACAAGTAGAGGACATTACGAAAAAGTAGTAAGTAATATTCAAGAAATTAAGTCTCGTAGCGGTAAAATAGTAGCAATTGTTACGGAAGGTGATGAAACAGTTAAGGAAATAGCTGACCATGTAATTGAAATACCAGATACAGAAGAAGCTTTTTCTCCTTTATTAACTACAATACCACTCCAATTACTTTCATACCATATAGCAGTAATGTTGGATAAAAATGTTGACCAACCAAGAAACTTAGCAAAATCGGTTACTGTAGAGTAACAATTGATTTTATTCAAAATACAAATCCTGAGAGTTTTCTCAGGATTTTTTATCTATCTTTTTCTAGAGTAATATAAACAGGAAAATGATCTGAAAACCCGCCCTTATAAAAAGGCCCTATAAAAGTTCTAAACGGACTTCCTTCATATTTCCCATTGAATATTTTTAACCAATCCCTATTATAAATTTTTGCATCTAAAAATGTGTACTTACTTTTTTTCTCATCAAAAAAATCTCTAGAAAACATAATCTGATCAAATAAATGCCATTCTTTGAAATGAGTGGTTGTTCCTTTACCTCTTTTATATAAAGGCTTCATTGGGTTATACAAATCATCTGACATCAAATACTCTTCAACACTTTTATTTACGGGGTTATCATTAAAATCTCCCATAATAATAAACTTTGCAGTACTTTCTTCTTCTTTAATCTTATCCATAACACTTCGAGTCAATTGGGCTGCTTTTATCCTGTTATTTTCAGTTTCTGACACCCCTTCTCTACGTGAAGGCCAATGGTTAACTAAAACGTATACTATTTCATCATTAAGCATCCCTTTAACCACTAATAAATCACGCGTATAATCTACCCCACCTTCTTCATCGTTTAATAAAAGTGAATGCGTTTCTGAAAATATAACCTTAAAAAAATCTTTGTTATACATCAAAGCAACATCAATACCTCTTTCGTCTGGTGAATCGTAATGAACATAATCATAATTAAATCTTGACAGGTTTTTGTGCTTTACTAAATTGTTTACAACAATGGCATTTTCAACCTCAACCAATCCAATAATAACGGGTGGATATGCTGATTGGTTATTTCCTAACTGACTAATAACAGATGTTATTTTTCTAAGTTTATGACCATACTTTTTTCTATTCCATCTTAGTTTACCATTTGGTGTAAAATCATCATCAAAAGTATTTGGATTATCTACAGTATCGAATAAATTTTCAACATTATAAAAAGCAATCGTATATCTATTTTTTCTCTTATTTGCTGTCATTTAAAAAAATTATCATTCGAAAATACAAAAATCAAGCAAGCTTTATAACATAAAGCTAACCTTAAGTATTTAGGTATTCGATAAATTTTAAAAAACAATCTTATATATTTTAATAAAAATCACTAAACTGTTTAAAATTCATCAAAAAAGAAACTTAAAAAAAGAAATATATTCAATATTAATTATTTGTAAAACAGTTATAAAGCGCTTATTTATTTTACTTTAAAACAATATTTTATTAATTACCAACATCCAATTAAAAGCCTCATTTACAATACTTTTACAGTGTTAAATTTTAACAAACAAACTTAAAACAAACCCTAAAACTCTAAAAAATGAAAAAGTTATTTGTATTAATGTTCGTCACTCTAATGAGTACTTCAGTTTTTTCAACAAACGAAAATCCTGCAAAAGAGAAAATTAGAACAAAAATCGTTGAACTATTAGGTAACCCTAACTTTGTTCTAGATAAAGAAGTAAAAACTACCGTAGAATTTTTAATAAACAAAAACGGAGAAATAGTTATTTTGAATGTTAATTGTGATACTGAACAAGTTTGTCACTATGTAAAAAGCAGATTAAATTATAAGTTTATAAATAATGAATTTAAGTTAAAAAACCATATTTATAAAATGCCTTTAACTATACAGAAAAGTAGTAGTAAGTAATTACTTCCCGATTATCCCCTAATAAAAAAGCCTCATAGAAATATTTCTATGAGGCTTTAATGTTATTATCTATAAAATTATACCGCTCCTTGATCCAACATTGCATCAGCAACCTTAACAAAACCAGCAATATTTGCTCCTTTTACATAATCAACATACCCACCTTCTTGTGTACCATATTTTACACAAGCTTCGTGAATATTATTCATAATAGAATGTAACTTACTATCTACTTCTTCACGAGTCCAAGATAAACGTAAAGAGTTTTGAGACATCTCTAAACCAGATGTTGCTACACCTCCTGCGTTTGAAGCTTTTCCTGGTGCAAATAAGATTTTTGCATTTTGGAATACTTCAATAGCTTCTGGAGTAGATGGCATGTTTGCTCCTTCTGCAACACAAATACATCCATTATCAACTAATACTTTTGCTTCATCTCCATTTAACTCATTTTGAGTTGCACATGGCAAAGCCACATCACACTTAGTTCCCCAAGGTCTTTCACCTTTGAAGAATTTTGCTGATGGGTATTTTTCTACGTATTCATGGATTCTTCCACGTTTTACATTCTTTAACTCTTGTACAAAAGCTAATTTTTCAGCATCAATACCATCTTCATCATAGATATAACCTGATGAATCAGATAAAGTAACCACTTTAGCTCCTAATTGAGTTGCTTTTTCAGTAGCATATTGCGCTACGTTACCAGAACCAGAAACAACTACAGTTTTACCCTCGAAAGAATCTCCTTTGGTTTTTAACATGTTTTCTGCAAAGTAAACATCACCATAACCTGTAGCTTCAGGACGGATTAATGAACCTCCCCAAGAAGCTCCTTTACCAGTTAATACTCCGGTAAATTCGTTACGTAAACGCTTGTATTGACCAAACATGTAACCAATTTCACGACCTCCAACACCAATATCTCCAGCAGGAACATCAGTATCAGGACCAATATGACGTGCTAACTCTGTCATAAATGATTGACAAAAAGCCATTACTTCACGGTCAGACTTTCCTTTAGGGTTAAAGTCAGATCCTCCTTTACCACCACCCATTGGTAAGGTTGTTAATGAGTTTTTGAAAACTTGCTCAAATCCTAAAAATTTTAAGATTGATAAGTTTACTGAAGGATGAAAACGTAACCCTCCTTTATAAGGACCAATTGCTGAGTTAAACTCAACTCTATATCCTCTGTTTACTTGAGTTTCTCCGTTATCATCAACCCAAGGCACTCTAAACATAATAGTACGTTCAGGTTCAACCATACGCTCTAGTAATTTCTTACCCTGATATTTTGGATTATTTTCTATAAACGGAATTACTGTTTCTGCTACTTCATGTACAGCTTGCAAAAACTCTGGTTCGTATGCATTACGTTCTTTTACGTAATCCATAAATGCTTGTATGTTAGATTCCATAAACTTAGTTGTTGTTCTGTTATTTTATAATATTAACAATTTTACTATGCAAATATAATTATTTTACTATTCGTTAATTTCTATTTTACCGTTTATTTCCCTTATTTTATTGGTGTTTATGCAAACCCTATTAAAAGTCCTTTTTTTTAGACAAAAAAACGTAAATTTGCACCTTAACTTTTGGAAAGATTATGTTAGACAAGGTAAAAGAATTGATTGAAGAGGTAAAAGCTTTTAATACCACTTCAAAAGAAGAAATTGAAACATTTAGAATTAAATATTTAGGAAGTAAAGGAATTTTAAAAGATTTATTTACTGAATTTAAAAATGTACCTAACGACCAAAAGAAAGAATTTGGGCAAACCATAAATTTACTTAAAACTTCAGCTGAAGATAAAGTAAATTCTTTAAAAGAGGCTATTGAGAATGCTGTTGAGGAAAAAGGTGTTTATGGTGATTTAACGCGTCCATCTGAACCAATCAACTTAGGTTCTCGACACCCGATTTCTTTAGTAAAGAATCAAATTATAGAAGTATTTAACCGTATTGGTTTTACTGTTTCTGAAGGACCAGAAATTGAAGATGATTGGCACAACTTTACTGCTTTGAATTTACCAGAATATCACCCGGCACGTGATATGCAAGATACTTTCTTTATTGAAAAGAATCCTGACACATTACTAAGAACACATACCTCATCAGTTCAGGTGCGTTATATGGAAAACAACGAACCTCCAATTCGTACAATTTCTCCAGGACGTGTATTTAGAAACGAAGATATTTCAGCACGTGCACACTGTATTTTCCACCAAGTAGAAGGGTTATATATAGATACTGACGTTTCTTTTGCCGATTTAAAACAAACCTTATTATACTTTACCAAAGAAATGTTTGGTAAATCTAAAATACGTTTACGTCCGTCGTACTTCCCATTTACTGAGCCAAGTGCAGAAGTAGACATTTACTGGGGATTAGAAACTGAAACCGATTACAGAATTACCAAGGGAACTGGTTGGTTAGAAATTATGGGATGCGGTATGGTAGATCCTAATGTTTTAAAGAACTGTAATATCGACCCTACAAAATATAGTGGTTATGCTTTCGGAATGGGTATTGAACGTATTGCAATGTTATTATACCAAATTCCAGATATTCGTATGTTCTATGAAAATGACAAACGTTTCTTAGAACAGTTTAAATCTGTAATTTAATTTTAAAGATAAATTCAAAAAATAAAAGACGAAAGCGTTAAACTTTCGTCTTTCCATTTTAAAAAGTTTTCAATGAGAAAAGATATTGAAATCCCTAAAGTAACAGGTGTAGAAATCGCAGTAGTTTTAGAAACTAATGAAATTGATGGTAAAGAGGATTGGAATGTATACATTCTAAACAGAAAAGATGTTGATTTAGAAATGGTCGTAATTGTTTCACAAGGATTTTCAGATACTAAAACTACTTCTATTTTCAGAAGAAAAATAGATACTCTTCCTGCAAATAGTTATCAAAAGTTTGAATTAATGCAACCTGAATTGTTCGATTTAGACAACCGTTTTCAGGTAACATTTTTTGAAGACAACAGACTACATGATAAAACTTTTATTTTTCAAGCAGAAACCATTCAAAAAGGCTTTTTAAGAGACATTGAATTCTTAGGAAAAAAAGGAATTGTTTGTAAATAAAAATTCACAAAAGAACGATAGTTGTTAAATCACAGCTATCGTTCTTTTTTTACTATCACTTTTTAGTACTTTCGTAAAAATCCTATTTCATGTTTTTAAACATTCAAGACTCAATTGCTCAATTTTCTTCTTGGGTATGGGGAATTCCCTTACTAATTTTATTAATTGGTGGTGGATTATACCTTTTTATCTATTCAGGGTTAATTCCGTTCAGGTACATTGGTCATGCTATTGCTATTTTAAGAGGAAAATATGACAAAGTAGACTCTCCTGGAGATTTATCACATTACGAAGCCTTATCATCTGCTATTGCAGCTACGGTAGGAATGGGAAATATTAGTGGTGTTGCCATTGCTATTGCAACAGGTGGTCCGGGTGCTATTTTTTGGATGTGGATTAGTGCTTTTGTAGGTATGGCTACCAAATTTTTCACCTGTAGCTTATCAGTAATGTATCGCGGAAAAGATGAAAACGGAAACGTAAAAGGAGGTCCTATGTATGTAATTACTGAGGGTTTAGGAAAAAAATGGAAACCTTTAGCACTATTCTTCTCAGCAGCTGGATTGATAGGTACACTACCTGCATTTCAGGCCAACCAACTAACACAAACCTTAGTAGATGTTTTTCAAATACAAGAATCTAGCCATTTTACAGCTAAATTACTATTAGGTATTTCTACTGCTATTATAGTGGCCATGGTTATTTTTGGTGGAATTAAACGAATTGGTAGTGTTGCAGGAAAATTAGTTCCCATAATGGTTGTTATTTATTTACTTACTGTTTTAACCATTTTATTTTTGCGATTAGAACAAGTTCCATCTATTTTTTCTTTAATTTTTGAGGATGCTTTTTCAGGAAAATCTGTTTTAGGTGGTGCTTTAGGGGTTTTGATAATCACTGGAGTAAAACGTGCTGCTTTTTCTAACGAAGCTGGCTTAGGTACTGCACCTATGATGCATGGGACTGCAAAAACCAAAGAACCAATCCGTGAAGGATTAGTCGCTATGCTGGGGCCTGCTATTGACACCTTGTTAGTTTGTTCTTTAACTGCATTAGCCATTTTAGCCTCAGGAGTTTGGGAAAACTTTGAAGGTAATGGAATTTCTATGACACTGGCTGCATTTGATGCGGTACTTCCTTACAAGATTGGAAGTATTATTTTAACCATTTGTGTATTAATATTTGCTTTCTCAACACTGTTCACCTACTCTTTTTATGGATTGAGTTGTTTAAGCTTTTTAACTAACACCAAGATTGGAAAATCATACAATTATATTTACATCATTACTATTGTAATTGCTTCTATTATAAAATTAGACTTTGTTATTAACCTAATTGACAGTGCTTATGCTTTAATGGCAATTCCTACTGTGCTTTCAACACTAATTTTAGCGCCAAAAGTAAAGAGAGAAGCTGCTAAGTATTTTCAGAAGTTAAAAAGAGGAGCTTTTAATGTTTAGCCAAGGGCTCTCCTTCAAAAAGTAAGCCTTCAAAACCTGTTTTTATAAAGTTTCTAATATTTTGATGATCTGTTCCTTCTGGATTATTTAAAACATCTTCAAAATAATACTTTCCAAAACACGCTAAGGTTTCCTTTTTACTAAATCCCTGCTGTATAGCAAACGAAAATACTTTACACGAACCTTGATTTTTTTCAGCTTCGTTGTATAAACTTCCATTTTTAAAGGCAGTAGGAGTGAAACTATACAGACTTTCAATTACCGAAATAGTGTCAGAAAACTCAACTTTTTTTGGTGTATTTTGTATGGTTTGTTTAAATACGTCTAATGTCATTTGAAAAAGGTTTTTATACTGCAAAACAAATGATTTAAAGTCATAAAAACTAAGTCGTGGTAATTTTTTACAAACTAACATTTATAGTTAAATTTGCACAGCAAAAATTTCTAGATTCCGAAACAAGTTCGGAATGACAAATTTGTAAGAAATCTCGCTATGCGAGAATAAAATTTTTAAAAATGTACAGAACGCATACTTGTGGTGAGTTAAGAGCATCGCACATTAATACTGAAGTTACCCTTTCTGGATGGGTACAAAAATCACGTGATAAGGGTTTTATGATTTGGGTAGATTTACGTGACCGTTACGGAATTACACAGTTAATCTTCGACGAGGAACGCACTTCTAAAGACTTAATGGAGAAGGCAAAAACTTTAGGGCGTGAGTTTGTAGTACAAGTTACTGGAAAAGTTATTGAGCGTCAATCTAAAAACGCAAATATTCCAACAGGTGATGTAGAGGTTTTAGTATCTAGTTTAGAAATTTTAAACGAAGCTAAATTACCACCTTTTACAATAGAAGATGAAACGGATGGAGGTGAAGATTTACGTATGAAATATCGTTATTTAGATATTCGTCGTAACCCAGTTAAAAACAGCTTAGTTTTCCGTCATAAAGTATCGATGGAAGTTCGTAAATATTTATCTGACAAAGGATTTATTGATGTGGAAACTCCATATTTAATCAAATCCACTCCAGAAGGAGCACGAGATTTCTTAGTACCTTCTCGTATGAATGCTGGTCAGTTTTATGCCTTACCACAATCACCACAAACCTTTAAACAGTTGTTAATGGTAGGTGGTATGGATAAATACTTCCAAATTGTAAAGTGTTTTAGAGATGAAGATTTACGTGCCGACCGTCAACCAGAGTTTACACAGATAGACTGCGAAATGGCGTTTGTTGAGCAAGAAGATATTTTAGAGATTTTTGAAGGAATGACGCGTCATTTATTAAAAGAAATCAACGGAGTTGAAGTAGACAAATTCCCAAGAATTACGTTTGATGAAGCCATGCGTAAATATGGTAACGACAAGCCAGATATTCGTTTCGGAATGGAGTTTGGTGAGTTAAACGAAGTAGCACAGCACAAAGATTTCAAAGTATTTAATTCAGCAGAATTAGTAGTAGGAATTGCTGTACCAGGAGGAGCTTCATACACTCGTAAAGAAATTGATAAATTAATCGATTGGGTAAAGCGTCCGCAAGTAGGAGCTTTAGGAATGGTATATGTGAAATGTAACGAAGATGGAAGCTTTAAATCATCGGTAGACAAGTTCTACGACCAAGAAGATTTAGCTAAATGGGCTGAAGCTACAGGAGCGAAGGCTGGAGATTTAATCTGTATCCTTTCAGGAAATACTAACAAAGTTCGCGCGCAATTAAGTGCGTTACGTATGGAACTAGCAGAACGTTTAGGTTTGCGTAAACCAAACGAGTTTGCTCCGTTATGGGTAATCGATTTCCCATTATTAGAGTTAGATGAAGAAACAGGTCACTACCACGCAATGCACCACCCATTTACTTCTCCAAAACCAGGTCAGTTAGCATTATTAGATACTGATCCAGGAGCTGTAAAAGCAAACGCTTACGATTTAGTGTTAAACGGAAACGAAATTGGTGGAGGTTCTATTAGAATTCATGATAAAGAAACACAAGCTATCATGTTTAAGCATTTAGGATTTACCGAAGAAGAGGCAAAAGCTCAGTTTGGATTCTTAATGGATGCTTTTGAATACGGAGCACCACCTCACGGAGGTTTAGCTTTCGGTTTAGATCGTTTGGTAGCTATTTTAGGAGGTCAAGAAACCATTCGTGATTTTATTGCTTTCCCTAAAAACAATTCAGGACGCGATGTAATGATTGATGCTCCTGCAACTATAGACGATGAGCAATTACAAGAATTGAGCATTAAACTAGATATTAAAGGGTAGTCTACCTTGTTACAAAACAAGAGGGTTACCACATCGAATACAATTTACTTCGTAATAACCAATAAAAAATCCCGTTCTAGAATTAGAATGGGATTTTTCTTTTTTATAAAAACCTACAACATTTCTTAATAAATTATATCTTTAATTATTCATATTTAGCTTTTCAAAAATTAACTAAGCATCTAGAACACAATGCCTACATCTAAAGAAGCTTATAAAAAAATATTAATTTGGAGATACAAACATATCTCTGAACGACAGTTTGTATATGTTTTAAGCATTTTAGTAGGGTTTTTAGCGGGTATTGGTACCTTAATTCTTAAGAATCTTACTTTTTACTTCCATCGTATTTTAGAAGATGGACTTATTAAAGATTATCATCATTCATTATACTTTATTTTTCCTATCATCGGGTTATTTTTAGTGTATTACATTAAAAAATATCTAATTAAAAAAGATATTGATCATGGTATTTCTACTACTTTACAATCTATTTCTAAAAAGAATGGAATTATTGAACGTTATAAAATTTATGCTTCATTAATTACCGCTCCTATAACTGTAGGTTTTGGAGGTTCTGTAGGGCTACAAGGCCCTGCTGTAAGTACTGGTGCTGCCTTAGGCTCTGGTGTTGCTCAGCTTTTTCATATGAATATGAGAACTCGTATGCTGCTAATTGGTTGTGCTACCGCTGGTGCGATGTCTTCAATGTTCAAAGCTCCTATTGCTGCTATCATTTTTGCAGTGGAAATTTTTAGTTTGGATCTTGCTTTTGCATCTTTAGTTCCTTTATTATTAGCATCGGTTTCAGCGGTGATTACTTCTTATTTCTTTTTAGGAAAAGATGTATTATTTAGTGTACAACTACAAGATGCTTTTGAAATTAACGATCTTATCTTTTACATAGCCTTGGCTATTTTTACAGGGTTTTCTTCTGTATATTTTTCTAAAATCTATTTTAGAATTATTAATTTTTTCAAAAAATACACTCCTTTTAAACGATTAGTATTTGGTGGAATTGCAATTGGTATAATGCTGTTTTTAATTCCTCCTTTATTTGGTGAAGGTTATGGAATTATCAACAATTTATTGTCTGAAAATGCCAGTGCCGCTCTTAAGAATATTCATTACAACATTGATTTTAATAATGTTTGGATGGTTATTATTTTTCTGTTAATTATTGGTGTTTTTAAAGTAATTGCCATGACTACTACTTTTGCTGCTGGCGGAGTTGGTGGTATTTTTATTCCTACACTTGTTATGGGAAGTGCTTTGGGAAATGTTACTGCTAAAATTATCAATCAATTCGGGTTTGATGTCTCAGAAACTAACTTCACATTGATTGGTATGACGGGCTTAATGGCTGGTGTTTTACACGCACCTTTAACGGCTATTTTTTTAATTGCTGAAATAACTGGAGGTTATGATTTATTTGTTCCATTAATGCTTGTTTCTGCTGTTTCCTATGCTATTACCAAGTATTTTGTATCAAATTCTATTTACACAATTGAACTAGCAGAACGTGGCGAGTTAATTACGCATAACAAAGATAAAAATGTGATGATGATGATGAAAACGAGTCAAATTATTGAAAAAAACTTTGTGAAAATTCATCCTGAAATGAGTCTTGGAGATATGCTAAAAAAAGCAGTTGCCAAATCAAAACGTAATATTTTTCCTGTGGTTGATAATGAAGATAAGTTTATGGGGATTGTTTTATTAGATGATATCCGCCCTATGATGTTTAATCAAGAATTATATGAAACTACGAAGGTAAGAGATATTATGAAAATTGCTCCGGCAATTATTTTTTATAATGACACCACTGAAAAAGTCATGCAAAAATTTAAAGAAAGTGGCGCATGGAATTTACCCGTGGTAAAAAACAGAGTGTACATTGGTTTTATTTCTAAATCAAAACTACTTTCAGTATATAGAAAAAAATTGTTAGAGGTTACTGTGTAGCTAAAAACTGAACCATTTTATCTGGAAAATCGGTAAAACCGCCATCAACATTTGCTTCAAAAAACAGTACTTGCATCATTTCTTCAAAAGAAGAAAATTCACCCAGTTGATCTGCTCTAAAAGTATATGAATGTACTTGTAGTCCTAATTTGTGAGCATCTTTAACTAGTGTTGTAAACTGCCACTTCTCTCCTACTTTTTTATCTAAAATTTGCTTGTACCAAGGCCCCAACCCGTCTGCATACGATGCAAAATGTGTTAATTCTTTGGTTTCTTCAGGGAACTCAATTAATTGTACTAAGAATAATTCGGACTTCAATTCTTTTCGAACTCTTTCCAATTCTTTCGCATCAAAACATTGAAACATACATTTATCGTTCGTTGTTTTGTAGCCATAGCTTGAAAGGATATCCAACGAAATTTTAGCAATATCTTTTCCATTTTTATGATGAAATGCTGGGTTTTTAATTTCTGGATAAATTCCGATATTTTTTCCTGTGGAAGCATTTAGTCCTTGAATTAGCTCTATTTCCTCTTGTAAAGAGTGTAATTTAAAGTTGCCTCTCCCCTTCGGAAATCGATTCGGGTACACTTGTTCTCCTGTTTTCGGATTAAAACGTTCTGTTACATTTAGTTTTTGTAATTCTCCAAACGTAAAATCAATTACATAAAAACGTTCATCTTCTCGTTTTTTTTCTGGATATTTTTCAGCAACATCAGTAACATCATCCAAATAAATATCATGAATTACAATTGGGATGTTATCTTTACTCAATACTAAATCTTGTTCTATATAATCAGGATTCATTGCGTATGCCATGGCTTTGGCTTCCATCGTGTGTTCTGGTAAGTATCCTGAGGCTCCTCGATGAGCGATTACAACTTTCTCTTTCATATTGGTCAGTTTAGTTTCTGGCTTGCATCCGAAGAAAAATATCAAGAAAAACAGCGCATAAATTTGTTTCATTATTTACAAGTATACTTGGGCGGTTAAAACTAGCATTGTAAAAATGGTTAAGATAATTACTAACGGAATTACAAACTTTAACCATTTATCATATCCTACTTTCACAATAGCTAAAGATGCTAAAATTAAGCCTGTTGGATTGATAAAAGCAAACAAACCCATACCATATTGGTAGGTATTTACAATAACTTCTCTACCAACACCAACTGTATCTGCCAATGGAGACATGATGGGCATCGTTAACACTGCCATTCCTGATGAACTTGGAATAAAAAATGATAGTCCTGAATAAATGAATAACATTACATTGGTAAAAATTCCTTTAGACATTCCTGTAGTAAACTCGCTTGCGTGTTGTAAAATAGTGTCGCTTATTAAACCTTGTTCCATTAATACGGAAACTCCTCGTGCAATACCGATAATAAAAGCAACTCCTAATAAATCTCCTGCTCCTTTAATAAACGTGTTTACAAAGTTTTCTTCTTTCATCTTAGCTAAAAAACCTATTAAAATAGCACCTATTAAAAACACCACGGTCATTTCTTCAAACCACCATCCTAAACGAGATACTCCATAAATCATAATTACAAAACACATGGTAAAAATGGTTAATATAATTCGTAGTCTACCTGTTAAGCTATGTGTACTTGATGTTGAACTGCCAAAAAGACTTTCAATCATTTCTTTTTGATCGTAAATAATGGATTTTGTTGGGTCTTTTTGAACTTTGTTTGCATAACGTAAAATATAAATTACACATATTATAATTCCTCCAATTAGCATTAACAACCTCCCTGTAAAGCCAGTAGTCCAATTAATTCCTGCTGCATCTGAAGCAATAATAACACTAAACGGGTTTACCGTTGAACACATTGTACCAATCGACGACCCAATATACACACAAGCTAAAGCTACTATAGCATCGTATTTTGCTGCTAAAAATATAGGAATTAGTATTGGATAAAAGGCAATGGTTTCTTCTGCCAACCCAAAAGTTGTACCTCCTACAGCTATTAAGGTTGTTACCACAAATATAAGCCAGTACTCTTTTCCTTTCAATGTTTTTGCTAACCAAGCTATTCCAGCATCAAAAGCACCTGTGAAATTCATTATTCCTATAATTCCTCCTAAAATCAGGACAAATAAAATAATATCTGACGATTGAATGATTCCTTTTATTGGCGATTTAAAAAAGTCTAAAAAACCCTGTGGTTTTGGATCTAGCTGAGTATACGTTCCTGGTACACTGATTGGTTTTGCTATATCACCGTTGATAAACTTTTCTAATGGAATTTTAATTCCTAAGCCTTCTAATGTTTCTTGACTTGCCTCTATTGTTTTCTCTTCCTCTAAGTGTAAATACGTAAATGAATTATTGTTTTTCTGATACTGTAACGTGTCAAACTTACCTGCTGGTACAAACCATGTTAAAATAGCTACCAACCCTGCAATTAATAATAAGATAGTATGCGGAGTTGGGAATTTAATGTTTTTCAAAATGTAAAATTATTTTTTGTTAAAAGTAACAAAAACTTGCTGTTTTAATATTTAAAGAAGTTTAAAGTTCCTTCAAAAAATTTATATTTACATCGTATTTAAAAAATTAATTATGGAAAACTCATTTGAACCAAAAGTGCTTGTTGCACAAGTATCAGAAACTGACAGAATTGCTTTTTACAAAAAAACCTATGCGCACGTTGCTGGTGGTGTATTATTGTTTGTTTTGTTTGAATATTTATTTTTACAAAGTGCTACGATTGTTGAATTTGCCTTATCAATGACCCAAGGTTATAAATGGTTATTGTTACTGGGTGGTTTTATGTTAATTACAAACTATGCAGAAAGTACTGCCTTAAAAACTTCTGACAAAAACTTACAATACTTAGCATATTCAGGGTATATCTTTGCTGAAGCATTTATTTTTATCCCTTTAATTTACATTGCTATTTCTTATACCAATAATTTTGATGTTATAAAACAAGCAGGAATTGTTACGTTAGCATTGTTTGTTGGAATTTCATCAATCGTTTTTATTACTAAAAAGGATTTTTCTTTTATTAGAGCTGGATTATCTGTTGGTTTCTTTATCGCTATCGGATTAATAATAGCTGGTGCTTTATTCGGATTTAATTTAGGTTTATGGTTTTCTGTTGGAATGTGTGTGTTAGCAGCTGGTTCTATTTTATACCAAACATCTAACTTAGTTCACAAGTTTTCTACGGATGATTACATTCCTGCAGCATTAGGCTTATTTGCTTCTTTAATGCTATTATTCTGGTATGTATTACAAATATTTATGTCAAGAGATTAGTAAAAAACTATTATAAACTAAAAAAGCCTCCATTTGGAGGCTTTTTTATATTCTTATGCTAAATTCTTCTAACTTAACATCATTTGCGCTTTCTTAACTGCGTTTACCAATACATCAACTTCTTCTTTGGTATTATAAAAAGAAAAAGAAGCTCGTACTGTTCCTGGGATACAATAAAAATCCATAATAGGTTGTGCACAATGGTGACCTGTACGAACAGCAACACCTAACTTATCTAAAATTGCTCCAACATCATACGGGTGTATTCCTTCTAAATTAAAAGAGATAACAGATGTTTTGTTAGTTGTTCCATAGATTTTTAATCCATCTATTTTTTCTAATTCTTGGGTTGCGTACGATAACAGTTCGTTTTCTTGCTTCTCTATGTTGTCAAAACCAACTGAATTCATATAATCTACAGCAACTCCAAAAGCTATTCCTCCACAAATATTAGGTGTACCCGCTTCAAACTTATGAGGTAACCCTGCATAGGTTGTTTTTTCAAAAGTTACGGTTTCAATCATCTCTCCTCCTCCTTGGTATGGTGGTAATAACTGCAATAGCTCTTCTTTCCCATACAACATTCCAACACCTGTTGGCCCACACATTTTATGAGCCGAAGCCACATAAAAATCAGCATCTAATGCTTGTACATCTGGTTTTATGTGCGGTACTGCTTGTGCACCATCAATCAACACATAAGCACCAAATTTGTGTGCAGCATGAATAATTTCTTTTATTGGATTAATTGTTCCTAATGCATTAGATACATGATTACAAAAAACTAATTTTGTTTTTGGGTTCAACAATTCATGGTATATATCCATGCGTAAAGAACCATCTTCATCCATCGGAATTACTTTTAAAATAGCTCCTGTTTTTTCACATAACATTTGCCAAGGCACAATGTTAGAATGATGCTCTAAAGCTGAAACAATTATTTCATCTCCTTCTTGTAAAATAGACGCGAAACCAGATGCTACAATATTAACTCCATGTGTTGTTCCTGAAGTTAAAATAATTTCATACGAATGCTTCGCATTGAAATGTTTTTGAATCTTAATTCTGGCTTCCTCATACTTATCAGTTGCTTCCTGACTTAATGTATGTACACCTCTATGAATATTTGCATTGTAATTAGAGTAATAATCTACAATAGTGTCAATTACTACCTGTGGTGTTTGTGAAGTTGCTCCGTTATCTAAATACACTAATTTTTTTCCATGTACTTCTCTTTGTAAAATAGGAAAATCAGCGCGAATTTTATCTATACTAAACATATAAAATATCAAATTTAGTACAAAGGTAGGGCTTGCGTTTTAAATACAAACATCAAACAATTAAATTCTTACATTTGCTAGAAACCCATTCCATGAAAAATTTAAAAAGAATTCTTTTACTCGTTTTAATTGCTTTAACAATTGCTGTTTTTTACAACTATCCGAAGTTAAATATTTTGGCAGGATACTCCGCTAAAAATACCGCTTCATCAGTATTTTTGGCAGGAAGAAGTTTAGCTTTTACAGATACAAATGACAACAATTTTTCTCCCATAAATATTACTTCTGATCAAATTAATACAGAAGAAAAGTCAGCTACAGGTTCAGTGTACGGATTGCTAAAAAGAAAAGCTGTATACAGAAAAGGTCTTGGAGCTGTTTTGGTTACTAATGATTTTGATGTTACCAAACCTCAACTTACTCCAAAACGTTCAAAACCTGATAATATCACTCCTTTTCCTTATGGAAATGCAGATCATAAAGACACTATTTTCGCTAACATTGATTATACAAAACTAAACGAAACTATTGATACTATTTTTAATGATAGAAATCAAACACGCTCGGTAGTAGTGGTATATAAAGACAAGGTTATTTTTGAAAAATATGATACTGGTTTTACCAAAGAATCGAAGCAGTTAGGTTGGTCTATGACCAAAAGTATTACAGGTACTTTGTTCGGGATTTTAAAATGTCAAGGAAAAATTGATGTTCAAGAAAACAACTTATTTTCTGAGTGGGAAAACGACAATCGTAAAAACATTACGATTCATAATTTACTACAAATGAATTCTGGTTTGGAATGGAATGAAGATTACAACACTATTTCAGACGTTACTAAAATGTTGTTTTTAGAAAAAGACATGACCAAGGTACAGGTAAGCAAACCATTGGTAGGAAAACCAAACGAAACTTGGAATTACTCTTCTGGAACGTCTAATTTGTTATCGGGTATTTTACAAACAAAATTCAACACACACCAAGAGTATCTTGATTTTTGGTATAGTGGTTTGATTGATAAAATAGGCATGAACTCAATGATTGTTGAAACGGATATGAGTAACCACTTTGTAGGCTCTTCATACGCCTGGGCAACGGCAAGAGATTGGGCTAAACTTGGTTTGTTATACTTACATAACGGAGAGTGGAACGGAGAACATTTGTTTGATAAAGACTGGGTAAACTACTCTACAACGCCTACTCCAACTTCTGATGGTTGGTATGGGGCACAAATTTGGTTAAATGCTGGTGGGCGTTATCCTGATGCTCCAAAAAATATGTTTTCTTTTAACGGATATAAAGGTCAAAATGTATTTATTTTGCCTAGTCAAGATTTGGTTGTAGTTCGTACAGGACTTACCAAAAACGCAGACGTAAATACCTTGTTAAAAGGAATTATAAATTCTATTAAAAATTAAACCATGAATCCATTTTATTATGTGCTTTCTATAAACGGATTGCTTTTTTTATTCAGTATTATTTTTCATTTTTTCCCTCCTAAAAAAATCAATGCTATTTATGGGTATCGTACTAATAAAACTATGAAAAATGATACTATTTGGCAATTTGCCAATACTTTTTTCACTAAAGAGTTTATGAAGTATTCAGCAGTTTCTTTGGTTGCTTCGTTGGTTTTAGCCTTTATATCAAAAGAATTAACATGGCAACCTATGGCAATTATGTTATTATCATTAGCCGTATCTGTTGTTAAAACCGAACAAGAAATAAATAAGAACTTTGATGGGGATGGAAATAGGAAGTAAAACTCATCAAGACGTTTTAACCAAAAGACCTTGATGTTTTTGTAAAAACATCAAGGTCTTTTTTTCAACTCATATGTGTCTTTTGTAGAAACCTCCTCTACAAATTACTTTTTATACTCTTTTTTAAGCAGTGTAATATCATCAATAATTTTCTGCATATTTTCTTTTTTAGTTCCATCATACGAACCTCTTATGCGTCCTTCTTTATCAATTAACACAAAATTCTCTGTGTGAACCCAATCGCTTTCTCCGCCATCTCCTTCATCCAATACAGCAAAATAGTGTTTACGTGCTAAGTTGTAAATATGTTTCTTTTCTCCTGTTGTTACATTCCATTTTCCATCAATCACCCCTTTTTCAGTTGCATACTTTCGTAATTGTGGAACGCTATCCATTACTGGAGTCACGGAGTGTGATAAAAACATGATGTCGTCATCATTTTTATAATGCTCTTGCAACTCACTCATATTATACGCCATCGCAATACAAATAGTTTGACAACGGGTAAAAAAGAAATCGGCTATATAAATCTTTCCTTTATAATCAGCATTCGTAATCGTATCTCCATTCTGGTTAATTAAGCTAAACTCACCTACTCTATGGTTTTTTGTTCTGTTTCTTACAGAAGCATCCACCAATTTAGGGTTAATATCAGCAGGGTTATAAATAGGCAGTTTGTTATCAACTTTTACCAAATGATAAAAAACAGGAACTCCAATAGCACAAAAAACTAAAATAAAAATTAAGGTGCTTTTTGATTTTTTAAAGAATTTAATATCCACAGTACTAAAATTTTCTACAAAAATACGACTAAAAACAGCGTTTATAAACCACTATCCTAAAAACTTTGTTAAAACCAAAGGCTAACTTACGTGCAAACTTTTACAACTGTTGTTAAAAACGTACATTTGTCAGATTTTAAATTTAGACGAACACCATTTATGGAGATTTTAATAAAAGCATCACAGTTTATTTTAAGCTTATCGCTCTTAATCGTTTTGCACGAATTAGGACACTTTATTCCTGCCAAATTATTCAAAACCCGAGTAGAAAAATTCTATCTGTTTTTCGATTATAAATTCTCTTTATTTAAAAAGAAAGTAGGAGAAACTGTTTATGGTATTGGTTGGATTCCGTTAGGAGGTTATGTGAAGATTGCGGGAATGATTGATGAGAGCATGGATACTGAACAAATGCAAAAACCTGCGCAACCTTGGGAATTTCGTTCTAAACCTGCATGGCAACGTTTAATTATTATGTTAGGTGGTGTTATTGTAAACTTTATACTAGGTATTTTAATTTATATATGTTTAATGTGGGCTTATGGTGAGAAATACTTACCGAATGAAAGCTTAAAAGATGGAGTTTGGGTTCAAGACCAATTAGGAAAAGATTTAGGTTTAGAAACTGGAGATAAAATCTTAACTATTGACGGACAAAAAATTGAGAAGTTCGGAGAGCTTCCTTTAGAGTTCATCAATGGTACTAATTACACAATAGAAAGAAACGGAACTGTTCTTGAAAAAGAAATTCCTACAGATTTTATCTCGAAATTAGTTGATAGAGGCAAAGATGCTGGAGCTTTTATAATGTACAGGCAACCTTTTGTAATTGGACAAGTTCCTGAAGACTCTCCAAATAGCAAAAGTGAGTTACAAAAGAAAGATATTATAACCGCTATTGATGGCGTTTCTACTCCTTATTTTGATCAAGTTCAAGTAATTTTAGAAAGTAAAAAAGGACAGGAAATAAATGTTACTGTTAAACGAAATAGCCAAAACATTACTATTCCTGCTAAAGTTTCTGACGAAGGAAAACTAGGAATTTATGCTACAAACTTACCTTTAACAGATTTAGAAAAGCTAGGGTATTACAATTTAGCTGAAAAAACTTATTCTTTTGGAGAAGCTATTCCAGCTGGTACCAAAAAAGCATGGACAACCTTAACCAACTATATTAAGCAAATGAAAAAGATTTTAAACCCTAGTACAGGTGCTTATAAAGGTTTAGGTGGATTTATTTCTATTGGAAGTATATTCCCTTCAGAGTTTAGCTGGCAAGCATTTTGGAACATTACAGCATTCTTATCTATCATGTTAGGATTTATGAATTTACTACCAATTCCTGCCTTAGACGGTGGTCACGTGGTATTTACCTTATGGGAAATGATTACTGGTAAAAAACCAGGTGATAAGTTCTTAGAATATGCTCAAATTACAGGATTTATCTTATTAATTGCCTTATTATTATTTGCCAACGGAAACGATATATTTAGGTTATTCAAATAACCTATAAGCAATACAAACTAAAAAAGCATCGTACTACTCAGTACGATGCTTTTTTAGTTTATGCTATTTTTAACTTGGCTTCTACTTATTTAAATTCTCTGCTGCGCGACGTTCTAATTCTTCTTGAAATTCTTCCATAACAGGTTTTACGGTGCTTTCTGGTATATCTGCTACCTTAATATACATTAACCCATCAATTGCGTTATTAAACTTCGGATCTACATTAAATGCAACTAAACGAGCATTTTGCTTCACATACTTCTTAATTAATACCGGAATACGTAATTCTCCTGGCTCAAGCTCGTCAATAATTTTATCAAACTTTTGCATGTCTGCCTCAGTAGCATCAAACACAAAGTCTTTATCAGCATCTTTTAATTTTACTTTAAATTCTTTCTTCGGACGAATGTATTGTGCCACATACGGATCGTAATAATGAGATTTCATAAACTCAATCATTAACGATTTTGAGAATTCAGAAAACTGATTACTTATGCTTACTCCTCCCATTAAATATTTATGTTCTGGGTAACGTAATGTAACATGTACAATCCCTTTCCACAATAAAAATAATGGCATTGGTTTTTGTTGATATTCTTTAATAATAAAGGCACGTCCCATTTCAATGGTTTTTTCCATCATAGGGTATAATTCTGGCTCTATTCTAAATAATGTTTGAATATAAAAACCATTTATTCCGTGTTTCTTAAAAATATCTTTTCCTAAGCCCATTCTATAGGCTCCTACCAATCTGTTTTGTTGGTCATCCCATAAAAATAAGTGGTGGTAATATTTATCAAACCTATCTAAATCAATAGGTTTATTTGTTCCTTCTCCTACTTCTCTAAAGGTAATTTCACGTAAACGACCTATTTCATGTAAAATATTTGGTATTTCTTTTGCACTAGCAAAAAACACCTCGTAGTTCTTACTCTGTAATAATCTACTTCCCTTTTCTCGTAAAGCGTCAACTTCTTTTACAAATAACTCTGGTGATTTTTGAGAAGTGATTTTTTTAGCTTTCTTCGGAATTTTTAAATTGTGTGTTGACAATATTTTCGGAGATGCTTTCTCATACGGATTCGCCAACATATACGTTTTTCTACGTAAAAACTGGTAAAAATCAGGTATTTCAGTAAATGAATCTTGATCTTTAACTGATATAGGCTTACCAATTCTTACTTTGATAACTCTATTTTTCTGAGATAATAATTCTGACGGAAGCTTTGCTGTTCTTAGCGTATCACTAATCTTAGACAATGTGTAAAACAACTGACTATTTTTAGCGTGAAAATAAATAGGAATAACAGGTACTTTCGCTTTTTTTATCAAGCGTACAGCTCCTTGCTCCCATTCTTTATCAACCATTAGCTTTCCATCACGATACGTAGATACTTCTCCTGCAGGAAAAAGTCCTAACGGCTTTCCTTCTCTTAAATGTAATAAGGCATTTTTAATTCCTGCTACACTCGATTTAGCATCCTTATGATTCTCAAAAGGATTTACTGGCATTACATAAGGCTTTAAAGGCTCTATTCTATGCAGTAAAAAATTTGCTATAATCTTGTAATCAGTTCTATGCTCTAATAAGAGTTTTAATAATAAAATACCATCTATCCCTCCAAGCGGATGGTTAGAAATTGTTATAAAAGGTCCTTCCTTAGGAATACGTTTTAAATCTTCTTCAGGAATTTCAAACTCTATTTGAAACTCATCAAGCAAACCATTTAAAAAAGGTAAATCTTTTTTGTGCTTGTGCTTGTTATAAATTTCATTGGCGGTAGAAATTCGCAAAACTTTCATCAGCAACCAACCTGAAAACGTTCCGAAAACGCCGAACTTGTCGGCTCCTATTGCTTTTGCAACTTCTTTAGGTGTTACTAATCCCATACATAGTTATCAATTGACATAACTGCAAATATAATCGATTTTTTGCAAGCTTTACATGTTTTCTTGAATCACTAACTGTGCAGTTTCAGTATTTATTTGACGAATGATTGATTTTCCTCGCTTTCTTATTGTTTTTATCGCTTCATCATTAAAGTGACGAATTGTGTATAAAGTAGTATCCTTATAAGCTCTAATTTTGTAAGCGCCTTTTAAATCATTGTAAAAATTCTCAAAATTATTGTACTTATCTTCTATACAAACAGAAAAACTAATCGCTGAATTCTGAATTAGGTTTACTTTTAAATTATAGTCGTGTAGCTTTTTAAAGACATCACTAATATTATCTTCTACCATAAAAGAGAAATCTTTTGCTGAAATTGCTACTAAAATTTGATTTTTCTTTACGATAAAACAAGGAACTTCTGGTGTTATTTTTTTCCCTCTCCCAACACATGTTCCTAATTTTGTAACATCTTCAAACGAACGCACATATAATGGGATGTTCTTTTGTTCTAAAGGTTGAATTGTTTTTGGGTGAATTACTGAGGCTCCGTAAAATGCCATTTCAATAGCTTCTGTATACGAAATTTCTTGTAATAAAGCTGTTTCTGAAAACACTCTAGGATCAGCATTTAATACTCCTTGAACATCTTTCCAAATAGTAACACTATCAGCATCCAAACAATACGCAAAAATACCTGCGGTATAATCGGAACCTTCTCTTCCTAACGTTGTTGTTTCTGTACCAAACCCTCCTAAAAATCCTTGTGTAATATTTAATTTAGATACATCTACTTTTTCTTGAATTTGTTGTTGTGTCTGCTCCCAATTAATTTTAGCATCACGATAAGTACCATCGGTTTTTATGTACTCTCTTACATCTAACCATAGGTTCTCTACTCCTATTTCAGACAAATAAGCACTTACAATAGTAGTAGATAAAAACTCTCCAAAACCAACCATTTGATCATACACATAATTATAATCTTTAGAAGTGTTTCGAGCCATGAAACCACTCAATTCACCAAATAAATGATTTACTTTATTATATACTTCATGGTTTGTGCTGAACAAATTGTTCAACATATTTTGATGAAAGCCTTCTACAAAGCTCAAAGAATCTTTAAGACTTTCTTTTTTATAGAAATAATCATTAACCACCTGCTCAAAAGCGTTGGTCATTTTTCCCATGGCAGAAATTACAACCAACGTATTTTCTGTACCTTCATGTTGCAATACTTTTGCAACATTTTTTACTCCATTCGCATCTTTTACCGATGCTCCTCCAAACTTAAATATTCTCATTACAAAATTGTTCTAAGCTTTGTTCATTCATATGACATACTCTCCACTCATCATATACCGTTGCTCCTGTACTTTTATAAAAATCAACAGCCCCTGTATTCCAATCTAATACTTCCCACGCCACTCTTTTGCAATTGTTTTTATGTGCATAATTCATAACAGCACTATACAATGCTTTTCCGGCTCCAATACCTCTTTTAGATTGCGTTACCATTAGATCTTCTAAGTGAATTGCTTTTCCTTTCCATGTAGAATAGCGTTCATAAAACAACGCCATACCTATAATCTTATTATCTTCTTCAGCTACAAAGGTTTTAAACTTCGGTTTTTCAGAAAAACCATCTTTAACAATGTCTTCTACCGTAATTTTAACCGCGTTGGGTTCCTTCTCAAAAACAGCTAATTCGACGATTAAATCTAATATAGCTTGAGCATCTTTTTGCTCTCCTGATCTGATAATAAAACTCATTTCTTACTTTTTTTGGTAAAGATACTTCTCTTAAAACTTTCTGATAAAACAAATGAAAAATTAAAACACATCATATTTTTTTGTTGAAAATTTTAAAATACTAAATAAAAGTTGGCATCTTTGTACACACAACACAAAAATTTGACATGAGTAACAAGCATATGACGCTGGGTGAGTTTATCATCAGCAAACAAAAAGACTTTAAATATTCTTCTGGTGAATTATCTCGTTTAATAAATTCTATCCGTTTAGCTGCTAAAGTAGTAAACCACGAAATTAGAAAAGCAGGATTGGTTGATATTACTGGAGCTGCTGGTGATATCAATGTACAAGGTGAAGCGCAACAAAAATTAGATGTTTTAGCCAACGATTTATTTAAACAAACATTGATTAATCGTGAAATTGTTTGTGGTATTGCTAGTGAAGAAGAAGACGACTTTGTTGTAGTTGAAGGTCAAAACAAAGCCAACGAAAATAAATATGTGTTGTTAATGGATCCTTTAGATGGGTCATCTAACATTGATGTAAATGTTTCTGTAGGAACTATTTTTTCTATTTACAGAAGAATTTCTCCTGTTGGAACCCCTGTAACTAAAGAAGACTTTTTACAAAAGGGTAGCGAGCAAGTAGCTGCAGGTTATGTAGCTTATGGTACCTCAACTATGTTAGTTTTTACTACTGGTAATGGAGTGAATGGATTTACGTTAAATCCTGCTATTGGTACTTTTTACTTATCGCACCCAAACATGAGTTATCCTGAAATTGGTAGAATTTACTCAGTAAGTGAAGGGTATTTCACACATTTCCAAGAAGGAATGAAACGTTTCTTAATTCACTGTAAAGAATTAAACGAAGCAGATAACCGTCCGTATACAGCACGTTATATTGGCTCGTTAGTTTCAGATTTTCATAGAAATATGATAAAAGGTGGTGTATATATTTATCCTGCTACTGCTATAACACCAAAAGGAAAGTTACGTTTATTATACGAATGTAATCCTATGGCGTTTATTTGTGAGCAAGCAGGTGGTAAAGCTTCTGATGGGTTTACTCGTATTTTAGATATTAAACCAACCGAACTACACCAACGTGTACCTTTTTATTGTGGAAGTATACAAATGGTTGAAAAAGCGGAAGAGTTTATGACTAAATTTTCATCTGATGATAAACCAATATACTAAATAATAGTTATTATTTATACTCAAATAAATTATCCATAAGGCAAACAGTTGTTTGCCTTATTTTTTTGGGTTAAATTTACATTCGGAAAAACGAAAAAATTAATCTATTAAAAAACAAATAATTATGGCTTTTAACTTACCAGAATTAGGATACGCTTACGACGCTTTAGAACCACATATAGATGCTAGAACTATGGAAATTCACCATAGCAAGCACCACAACGGATATACTACTAAATTAAATGCTGCTATTGAAGGTACTGATTTAGAAGGAAAATCTATCGAAGATATTTTAACTAACTTAGACATGAACAACGCTGGTGTTCGTAACAATGGTGGTGGTTTTTACAATCACTCTTTATTCTGGACAGTAATGAACCCAGAAGATAGAGGTTATTTATCTGGAGAATTAAAAGATGCTATCGAAGCTGAATTTGGTTCAAAAGAAGCGTTTATCGATGCTTTTTCTAAAGCAGCTGCTACACAATTTGGTTCAGGATGGGCTTGGTTATGTGTACACAAAGGAGGAAAAGTAGAAGTTTGCTCTACTCCTAACCAAGACAACCCATTAATGCCTGGTGTTACTTGTGGTGGAACTCCTATCTTAGGATTAGACGTTTGGGAACACGCTTATTACTTAAACTACCAAAACCGTCGTCCTGATTACATTGAAGCTTTCTTTAAAGTAATCAACTGGAACGAAGTAGAAAGAAGATATGCTGCAGCTAAATAATTTTAGCTTTTGCAATAAATAAAAAAGACCTGCAAAATGCAGGTCTTTTTTATTATGATACTTTTTGATATCGAAAACTTTTTGTTCTTTCTTCAAAACTTGTTTGTTCTATTGGTAAAACAGCATTTTCAAACAACTCTAGTAAATCTTCTGAGTGTTTTGCTGTAGATAATTTTATCAAATCAAAATACACGAAAGAGCTCCAAAGTATCGCTTTCAATTCTGTTTTCTCTTCATTCCACATACGTATTTCAACTAACAAATTTCTTTCTCCATAATTAAGTAACTGAGAATCTATTGTTACTGTTTCCATTAAGGTTGCTGGTTTTAAATAAGCTATTTGATGTGAACCTACCACCCAGCTCTTTCCTCTTTCTTTTCCGTGTTGGTAGATATCCAAATTATAATTAGCTATTAATTGATCTTCTCTAGCATTGATAAGGTAATTAAAATAAGATGCATTATTTAAATGATTAAAAGGATCGCAATCTTGAAATCTGATTTTTGTTTTGCTTTCTAAAATTTTTGGTATTTCCATGGTATTAAGTTTGAAATATACCATTCGGTATATTTTTGATTAAAAAAATAGTTATTTCTGTAATTCTTGTTTTATAATTTGTTGTAGTACTGTAGATACATCTTTTAAGTAACAGTCATCTTTCATTATATGTGTCATATATACCGCTCCTTCAATCATGTAAAAAAAGCGTTTAGCATATAACATACTATCTATTGAATTTTTAATCTCATTGGCTTCTTTTGCTTTTTCAATGAGTATAGAAAACTGTTCTAAAATTCTGTGATTGTACGATTGAACCAGTTGAGCAATTACCTTATTTTGATTATTAGCATCTACACCGATGTTTAAAATAGGGCAACCGCCAAATTGCTTATTATATTCATAATAACCTTCATAAAAAAGTGCCACATTAAGTAACATTTCTATAGGTGTCTCACCCTTATTAACAGTTTCATTAAGGTCTTTTAGTACTTTTCTTACTGAAAACTTAAACGATTCTATGGCTAACTCTTCTTTGTTTTCAAAATGTCCGTAAATGGCTCCTTTAGTCAAACCTGTAGCCTCTGTAATTTTAGATAAGCTCATGGCTGCATAGCCATTCTTATTAAAAATAGGAGCTACTGTTTCTATTATAAAAGCCTTTGTTCTTTCTGATTTAGACATTTTTTAAAAAAGTTTGAGATACAAATATACACAAAATATACTGAACGGTATATTTTATCCTTGAAAGGATAAAAAAACCGAAGCTTTGATGCTTCGGTTTTTTTCATTTTTATTCTTGGTTGTCTTTTTTATTTAGAAAGTGCCTGCTCTAAATCACCTAGTAAATCATCGATATCTTCTACTCCAACACTTAAACGGATTAAAGAGTCGGTAATTCCTATTTTTAAACGATCAGCTTCAGGAATTGATGCATGCGTCATCGTTACTGGGTGACTTACCAAGCTCTCTACTCCTCCTAGTGATTCTGCCAAGGTGAAAATTTTAGTATTTTCTAAGAAAGATAAGGCTGCTTGTTTACTCTGATCTTTTAAACGGAAAGAAACCATGCCTCCAAAATCATCCATTTGCTTTTTGGCGATTCCGTGATTTGGATGTTTTTCTAACCCTGGATAAAAGACTTCACTTACTTTTGGATGTTCTAATAAATATTGTGCTACTGCTTTTCCATTTTCACAGTGACGCTGCATACGTAAGTGTAAGGTTTTTACTCCACGTAGTGCTAAAAACGAATCCATAGGTCCTGCAATAGCTCCTGCTGCAAACTGAATAAAATGTAATTGTTCTGCAAGTTTAGCATCCTTTACCATTAAAGCTCCCATCACCAAATCAGAATGCCCTCCTAAATATTTTGTTGCCGAATGCATCACTATATCAACTCCCAAATCTAACGGACGCTGTAAATAAGGAGTTGCAAACGTGTTATCAACCGCAACTACAATAGATGTTTTTATATTTTTTACTGCTTTGTTAATTTCCTCAATATCCGCAATTTTCATTAGTGGATTGGTTGGTGTTTCAATCCAAATGAGTTTTGTTTTTTCAGAAATAGCATTGGTTACATTCGTAACCTCATTCATATCCACATACCGAAATTTCAATCCATATTTTTCAAACATGTTGGTAAACATTCGATATGTTCCTCCGTAAATATCATCTCCTGCAATTACCTCATCACCTGAATTTAACGTTCTCAACACACAATCTATCGCCGATAAACCAGAGGAAAAAGCAAATCCGTGTGTTCCGTTTTCAAGAGTAGCAAACGCACTTTCTAAAGCAGTACGCGTTGGATTAGCTGAACGTGAATACGCATATCCTTTGTTAACACCTGGACTCGACTGTGCGTAGGTTGATGTTTGAAATATAGGAGGCATTACTGCACCTGTAGCTTCTTCAGGTTTTTGACCTCCATGTATGGTTTTCGTATTGAATTTCATCTGTTAACATTTATAGTTGCCTTACTTTAAATCAACATTATATTATTAGAGAACTAAACTAACTTACTCAAGTTCATGATAATTCCTAGGTGCATTCCCTCATGTAAATTATTAAAAGCTACAGCACTTTCAAAAGAATCTATCACAAAACCTGTACTGGTTTCGTATTCTTCATACGTTTTAAAAATTCCTGCTTCAAAATCTTCTTCTAAAGTATCTGGTAATCCAATTAACAGTTCTTTTACTTCTTCAAATTCTTCTTCAGTAAAATCTTTGGTAGGAAATGTTCCTTTTCTGTATCCTTCAATTAACTCATCAGGTGCTAAGCAATCCAATCCAGACATTTTATAATGCAATAGTTGCTGTGTAACCACTAAGTGTGCTACATTCCAAGCAATGTTGTTATTAAATCCTTCTGGAATTATATGTAATTGTTCATGCGATAAACCTTCTATTCTTTTTAAAACTAACGCTCTCGATTTTTTTAAAACTTCAAATTGTTTGTTCATTTTTCTAGTTATTTTAGCTATTTCAAAGATACCTATTTAGCCATGAAAACCTACAATGAGTGTTTGTTATTTAATGGTTAAAACTAAACTATAGCCAATACAATAAAAACGTAAACAGATGAAAAAAGTTTATTTTTTACAAACTTGTGATACTTGTCGAAGAATTTTAAAAGAAGTAAATATTAACGGATTTGAAAAGCAAGAAATAAAAACCAACCCAATTACAGTTGCTCAGCTGGAA
This sequence comes from Tenacibaculum sp. SSH1-16, assembly GCF_040104435.1. Taxonomy (NCBI): domain Bacteria; kingdom Pseudomonadati; phylum Bacteroidota; class Flavobacteriia; order Flavobacteriales; family Flavobacteriaceae; genus Tenacibaculum; species Tenacibaculum sp. SSH1-16. Next base: position 952 of record NZ_JBECOV010000020.1, on the reverse strand, counting down.
TCAATGCGCGAGTTAACAGACAGCTACGAAAGTTTATTTAATAAACGTGCTAAACTGTATCGAGAAATGGATTTAAAGAATCAAAATTTAACGGAAGCTGATTACAAACAGTATATTTTAGATGAATACACTTTTTTAAAACGCCCAGTTTTTATTGTTGATGACCAAATTTTTATTGGAAACAGTAAAAAAGTAGTAGAGAACCTAAAAGAACTTGTGGGTTAAATAACAAAAAACTCCGACTGTAAAATGTCGGAGTTTTCTATAATGCTACTTTATATACTTCCCTTCGACTACGTTCAGGGAACATAGAAGTCTTCTAATTTGAAGCTATACTTTTATTTTTTGTAGATGCTTTTACCATAGCCGATAGTTCATCCATAGTAAGGTTGGTTTTAATTCCTAACAATACCATTTCGTCACTTTTATCATGAACATTGACGATAATTTCTTTAATACGATCATTTGTTTCTCTAAAATACACCGTTACCCTTTCCTTACCATCCTTTACTCTTACTAAAGTTTTTAAATTATTTCTTCGAGCATATTTTTTAAAATCTTTTTGTACTGAAGCCATGTTGTTATTGAACACCATGATTTTATAATTTTTAGATTTCTTTAAGAAGACCCCAAACTCATTAGTATCTTCATCAGAGATGAACATATTGGCAAAAAAACTAGGAATATTTAAAGATACCTCTGCTCTACCTTTATTAGATCGGTAAAATGTTTTAAAGTTTTCTTTTTGTGCAAAAGAACTTAACACAAAAAAGCAGAAAAAGATGGTTGCAATTCGTTTCATAATAATAGTGTTTTAATTGAAGACGAAATTGTAAAGGTTAACTAATTCGTTGACAATTTTGGTTAAAAATATTAGGAGCCACACCATTTAAACTTTGGTGTGGTCTTTCTTGATTATAATAATAAATATATTGTAATATTTCCTCTTTCA
>NZ_JBECOV010000019.1:0-43342 GCF_040104435.1 Tenacibaculum sp. SSH1-16 | reverse complement strand
TTTACAAAACGATAACGAGGGTGTGTCTTGTTTTTTACTTGTTCGTACTCACTTATCAAAAATTGATACTTCTGTAAATAGCTTCGAACTAGAGTTAAATCATCTGTATTTATACGCATAACAAAATGTAAGATTTTGTCAACGAATTAGTTAACCTTTACAATTTCTTCCTAATTGGGTTAAGGCTGTAGAAGATTTTGGTGCAGCTCTATTGATTTCTTCAAATCTTTTGGATATTTCTCCAAACATAGTTTCATCCATCATATTTTTAACTTTAGAGAAATTAGTTAATGTTATTATGTCTGAAGGAGTAAATTGATTATTCATAGATAAATTTATTTGTTTCATGAATTTTAATAATTCTGAAATAATTGTGGAGTTTTTGTATTGTGTTAAAAATGAGAATATTTGATACCAACGTAATTGGACAAAATTAATTTGAGAGTTACAATTTTTTAAAATGGTACTAGTATGTTTTTTATCATAATCTCTAGTTAGGTAAACAAGGGTTTTATTTTTAAAAGGCTTTTTCTCTAGATGATCTGCGTAACGTCGTAGTTGATTATATCCTTCTGTTGCGTTTATTTTATTCTCAAAAAATACTAAACTATCCTCCATTGATATAACAATATCAGGACGACTACTTATGTTATGGGATTCTAATTTAGGAAGTTCTACTTGAGTTGATACGCTACCAAATTCATTTGCCTTTAAAGCTCCTATTTTAAAGTGTTTGAGAAACTCTTTTAAAACATCTTGGTTTTGTGCTAGGGTATAGGCAAATAGTTCAGTTAAGTAATCCTCTAAAGGTTCGTTATGGTTTCTTGCCTTTAAATCGAAGAGTATTTTAAAAATTCCTTTTGTCATTTATTTTTTCAGGCAAAAATAAAAAAAGATTAAAGTTTTATTTTAAAAAACTCTTGAAGTTCAACTTCCATAGCGATAGCTAATGCAGATATTGTTACTACGTTAGGTGTAACTACAGCTTTCTCGATTTTATATAAGTATTGTCTATCTTTTCCTACTAATTCAGCAAGTTGTGTCTGAGTTAGACCTTTTTGTTTTCTAATTTCTTTAACTCGTTTACCAATTTTTATTGGTATCTCAGATTTTAATGCCTCTAATTTTTTTTCTGGTAACTCTATCATATTGTAAATGTCCAATATGATAAAAGACATCTTGTAACCTTAAATAACTACATTTTTGTATGTTTGAGCGAATTAAAATAAAATCTTATGAAAAAATATTTAGCAAGTATTATGATTGCTTTTCTAGTATCATGCGGAACAACCACAAAAGAAGAAACCCCTAAGGAGAACTCTGAGAATGATAACTCAACAGAGAAGGTTATTCAAGCTGAAAAGGAAGAAGAATTAGCAAAGAAAAAACAAGAAGAAAAGAAGTTGGAAAAGCTTCACTATTACATGAATAACTCTTCTGTAACAGATGAAAATGGGATAAGATATAACTTGTCTATTAAGTCTAATATAGTGTCTAAAAACGCCTTATATACATCTGAAAAGATACATTATGAGTATCGTTATGATAAGTTTGATATAGTTGTTAATTCTTATGAAATAAACACGGTGTTTAAGTTATATGCAAATGGAGAGTTAAAAGATAAAGTAGAATTAAAAGGTTTTCTGTTGGAGTCTAAAAGAAGCGATACAGATGATGTTTTTGCATATTGTAACGATAGTTACACATATTACCCAAAGGTTGAAAATAAGGATATTAGGAAGCGTAAAGTTTCAAAATTTACAGGGGCTAATTGTGGTTTAGGGAAAGAGATAAATAATAAGGTAATAAACGCTAGAATTAAAGCTGTAAAAGCTTGTAATTTTTAACTCAAATAAATGTGCAAATCCTGGGGATTTTCCCTACTATTAATAGAATAAAAACCTATCCCCAGGATTTGCAGTTAAAATTTTAAGAAAATGACCCAAATTTGGGTCATTTTTCTTTTTAAGGAGTTAAACCTAACTCTTTATATTTTTCAATTCTATAGAGTAATTTTTTTTTTCTTGATTTCCTAACTCCCGAAAATAAATTAAAATAATTAGTAAGCAGGTAAGAATTATTAGAATTAAAGCTGTAAAAGCTTGTAATTTTTAACTCAAATAAATGTGCAAATGCTGGGAATTTTCCCTACTACTAATAGAATAGAAACCGTTCCCCAGGATTTGCAGTTAAAATTTTATTAATTTTGTATGCCTTTCATAGGAAGGGATTACGTTCTTTAATTGGTTGAGATAGTAGGGTATACAGAAAGAATCCTATTAAGAATCAACAAGAAAAATATTTATACAGTTGTTTCATGCAGAAACATGTTTGAGGAAAAGTAAACCTTAAACACAATATGAACGAAATAATAAACAAATTCTTAGTTTGTATAAATAAATTTCACTTAAGAATAAATGAGTTTTATTTTAATAATCCATCAATCTTTCAACTCCTAAAGATTTTGGTTGAATTATTAATAAAACAAGAAGTTTAAAAACATGCAAATCCTGGGGATTTTACATACTATTAATAGAATAAAAACTAACCCCCAGGATTTGCATGTTATTTTTACCTACTTTCCTCCGTTTTTCTCTTTTTCAGACTTTATAAACTGAAGTAAATCAGTATATCTTTTACGATTTTCTTCACCTGATTTCATTATAATAGGCTCAAATTCAGGAACTCTATCCAAAAGTTAAAAGGAAGAGTCGAAACAACTACTGAAACAATATAAAGGTGTTTTCTAATTTTTAGAATATAACTCTTTAAATTGTTTAGCATAATCATAGGATGTCTTACCTATGTAACCAAGAAATGTTTTTTCACTTCTATGACCTGTAACGCTCATGATTAAATAGTTTGGTAGCTTTCCGAAGTTGTTCGTACAGAAGGTTCTTCTACAAGTATGAGTCGAAATTAATTTCCATTTCTCATACTTACCAAATTCTTTACGTTTAGTATCTTTATTAAATAGAAACCCTTCGGTTAATTGATTAATTCTAGCAAGTCTACATACTTCTTTTATGTATTGATTAAACTTTTGTTGACTAATCTTATGAGGAAATCCATTAGATATAATTTCTTTTACCTCGTCTAAAACGGGTATAGTAACTAAACTACCCGTTTTTTGTTGCTTTAATTCGATAACTTCTAGGTCATTTCTAGTATGAAAATTATCTAAAGTTATGTTGAGTAAATCTCCTGCTCTTTGACCTGTGTAACAGCCTAAAAGAAGCCATTTTTGGACGTTTTTAAGGCTTTTTAAAGGGAGTTTAATGTTCTTTATAGATTCCAATTCTTCAGGGCTTAAAACGATTATATATTCGTTTTTCGTTTTATATCCCGATACTTTAAAGAGCTGTGAATGTGTTTCTAAACCATTAAATTTAGCGTCGTTACAAAGTGTTTTAATTACACTTAACATTCTGCCTGCATAACCAGAAGCATATTTCTTAATATCAATCATCCAATTAACAAAACAGTTGCTAAAATCAAGATTTACATCTTTAATTTTGATAGCTTCTTTTCCTTGAAATTCTACTAAAAACTTTTTTAAGATTTTAAAATCGTCAATTCTTGACTTAGATAAACCAAAAGTTCCTTTAGCATTTTTAATAGTCGATGATTTATTTATGTAGTAATCTACATAATTAACTAAAGTTAAAGGAAGTTTATGTTTTGTGTTAGTAGTTCTATTAAAAAAGTTGTTAATACAGTCTTGCAACCAAAGTTTATTAATGTCAGTAACTTCAAAATCAATATTGAACCTATTATAAACGAATTCTTCAAGATTAATAATAATTGATTTTACTTTTAAAGATTCTTTACAGTTCGCCTTAGGGATATTTTAATTGCTTGTTTTTAGAATCAAACCAGTAACTTCTTTTCGATTTAAATTCGGTATTAATAAAAATATCTAGTTTGTTGTTTTTATCCTTATGAGTAAATCTCATAGTTAATGAACCAAAGTCTTTTATAGACCTAAAAATAAATTTAATTGATGCCATTTTTTGCACACTATTTGCACACTAAAGCATAAAAACAGTTAAAATGTGGTGATTTAAGAATGTTGTGAAATTAAGCTTGTTACAGTCTTAAGTCCAATAAGTACGCGGGCGTGGTGGAATTGGTAGACACGCTAGACTTAGGATCTAGTGCCGTGAGGTGTGAGAGTTCGAGTCTCTCCGCCCGTACTAATTTAAAGATAAAACCTTAATTCGTTTAGAATTAAGGTTTTTTGTTTTTAATACTGTAAAAACTAACTATTTCGGTTTTATTAATAACCTTTAGTTATGCAGTTGTGTTAGTTGAATTTTTTTATAACTGAGTCTCTTAGGTGTTAATATTTTAAATACCTTTAGCAGAAAAAGATACTTTTATTTTGATAACTACACTACTTATAATTTTATATGTAGCTATTATTGCTACAGTTGCTGTTATTATTATTAATACTTCAACACCACCAAAAGCAATAGCTTATCTATTTTTGCTGATTCTGTTTCCTGTAGGAGGTATTATTATTTATTTAATGGTTGGAATAAACCATAGAACGTATAAGTTATATAATAAAAAGTTAGAAGTAGACAAAAACATTTTCTTCGACCTTAAAGAGAAGCTAAAAAAGTATAATGAAAAAATACTATCAACGTCTAAAAGCCATTTAGGACATTTTTATAATCTGACGAAGTTTATACATAAAGAAAATATTTTAACTAGTAATAACAAAGTTAATTTACTAATAAACGGGGAACGTAAGTTTCCAGAAGTTATAAAAGTATTAAAAGCTGCAAAAAATCATATACATATAGAATATTATATTTTTCAAAATGATACTATTGGTAAGCAAATAGGAGATGTTTTAAAAGAAAAGGCTAAAGAAGGAGTTAAAGTACGTTTTATTTATGATGATTTTGGAAGTAAAGATATTCGTAAATCGTTTGTGAAGTCTTTAATTGATAGTGGGGTGGAGGCGTACCCTTTTTATAAAATTAAATGGTTATTGTTAGCTAATAGAATTAATTACCGAAATCATAGAAAAATTATTGTTATAGATGGTAAAGTTGGTTTTGTAGGAGGTGTTAATGTTTCTGAAAGGTATATTAATCCTAATAAATTTAATTGTTACTGGAGAGATACACATATTAAAATAGAAGGACTCGCTGTTTTAAACTTACAACGAGTTTTTTTAGCGGATTGGAATTTTTGTGCTAATCAAAATGTTATTATAGAGGAAGAGCTTTTTCCAGCGGGAGATCAAGTAAAAACAAATGAACATAAGCAATTAGTTCAAGTAATTTCTAGTGGACCAGATTCTGATCATCCAGACATTATGTATGCTCTTATTCAAGCAATTTTATTGTCAAAAAAAGAAATCTTAATCACAACCCCTTATTTTGTCCCGAGAACTTCTTTTTTAGATGCTCTTAAAATAGCTAGTTTGAGTGGGGTTACAATAAAACTATTGGTACCAAGTATTTCAGATTCGAAATTAGTTAATGCAGTGTCAAATTCTTTCTATAAAGAAGTGTTAGAAATAGGAGTGGAGGTATATAGATATAAAAAAGGATTTGTGCACGCGAAAACAATTGTATTTGATGAGTTAGTTTCTTCTGTAGGAACAGCAAATTTAGATGAACGTAGTTTTGATTTAAATTTTGAAATTAACGCATTAGTTTATGATAAAGATTTTGCAAGTCAGTTGAAAAATGCTTTTATGGAAGATTTAAAAAACAGTGAGAAAATAGACTTACATCAATGGAATAATAGACCTGTTTTAATACGTTTTACAGAGAGATTAGCTAGATTGTTAGCTCCTATTTTGTAGTTAAGTTACAAAAGAGTAACGATAAAACTTCTTTTCCTTAAGGAGTTTTATCGTTATTTATTCCTCAAAAAGAGCTTTTTGAGTTATTCTTTAATTATAAACATGGATCTACGATTTAGTTGATGTTCGTCTTCACTACACGTAGTTTGGTTATTACATTTGTTAATAAGTTTTGATTCTCCATATCCTTTCGCACTTAGCCTTGTTATATCAATTCCTTTTTTAAGAAACCAATCTAATGTAGCTTGTGCTCTATTTTCAGATAATCTTGAATTGTAAGAATCATTACCTCTAGAGTCTGTATGTGATTCTATATGAATTTTTAAAGTAGGATATTCTTTTAATGCGGCCAAAATTTTAGCTAGTTCAATTTCTGCATCAGGGCGAATATTAGATTTGTCGTAATCAAAATAAAGAGGTTGTAACGTTAACTTACATCCTAAATTATTTGGAGGGCAAGGGTCAGAAAGCTCTAAAGCTAAAGGCATGTTTAGTTTAATAGGCATTTTAATAGTTTTTGGGTTGCTAGGGGTTTCTATAACTTTTTCTTTCGGAAAATATTCCTTTTTCTTTGCCCTTAGGGTATATTGTTCTTGGCAATCCAATAAGAAAGAAAAAGTAGCATCATTACCTACAGTCATTGTTTTTACTTCCTTGTTGTTACTATCTATTAAAGTAACTTCTGTATTTGGAATTAGTTCACCAGTTTTTTTATCAATCACAGGTCCTTGAATGGTGATTTCACAACGTTCCCAAATTTGATAAATATCGTCACTTTTACTACCTTCTTTACCATCACGATTAGATGTAAAATACCCTATTCTATCTTCTTTTATAATGAAGCCAAAATCGTCTTTTGAGCTATTTATAGGTTCTCCAAAAGTAGATATTTCACCATGAGAATCTTTTGTTAGTTTTGTTACAAAAATATCTAAGCCTCCCATACCTGATGAATGCCCATCACTAGAAAAATACAAATCGTTATCGTCACTTACAAAAGGGAAAGTTTCCCTTTCAACAGTGTTAATCTTGTTACCAAGGTTTATAGGATTTGTATAAATGTCTTCTCCTAAAATTTTGACATACCAAATATCGGACATTCCTAAGCTACCAGGCATATCTGATGAAAAGTAGAGTTTGTCTTCTTCAGGGTTAAGGGCTGGATGTCCAACAGAGTAATTATCGTTGTTAAAAGGAAGTTCTTGTATATTTCCCCAAGTATTACCTTTTTTAGTGGCTTTATATATTTTGAGTCTAACAACATGATTTTTATCTTTTTTCTTTTTACCATTTAAATAATTATTCCTAGTAAAATACATAGTGTTTCCATCTTTTGTAAAAATAGCGGTAGATTCATGGTAAGGTGAGTTAATACTTCTGTTAAAAGCTTTTACTTTACCAAAGTTCATATCCTTATCTAAAGGAACTTGATATAGGTTAAGAAAAGGTTGCTTATCCCATCCAGCAAGCTCAGTAGGATGTTCTTTTGATAAAGTTGGATCTTTTCTGCTTGAAGCAAAAACAATATTATTGCCATAAAAGGCTGGACCAAAATCTGAATACTCTGTATTAACAGGAATTTTCTCTATTTCAAAAAGTTTATCCTGAACACCTTTTTTAAATAAAGTGTCAGCAACATTTCTATAGGATTCTAAAGGGATGGCTTTACCTCCTTTTAATCTATAAATTTCCATGAGCTTTTCAGCCTCTTCAGGTTGATTAATGCTTTTTAAGCATTGAGCTGCTCTAAAATAATCAACTGTAAGGGCTTCATTTGGAAATCGGTCTATTAAATTGTAATACCATTTTGCAGCACTTGAATAATTACTATTAAAATAGTACGTATTTCCCAGTTTTCTATAAATTTCAGCTGATCCATAGTCTTCTTCAACGACTTTTAAATAGATTTTTTGTGCATCTATAAAATCATACGTATTGTATTTGATGTTTGCCTTTTCAACTAGTGCAATTTGAGTAAAAGCGTTTGTATTTGTTAAGGCAGTTAAAAAATAGAATATTAAATAATACTTTTTCATGATATTAAGAGTTTAAAAGAATCTTGGTGTTAGTATGCGTTCAGGGTTATTAAAGATGTCAAATCTTAAAAAGAATTCATAAGAACCATTACTATGGTCTTCGATATCTGTAGTTTGAAAATCATATCCCATTCCTAAGAATAACTGATTAGTTATTTGAAACCCTGCCATGGCGCTAATTGCAGCATCCCATCGATAAGAGGCTCCAAGGGTAAATTTATTGTTGAACAGAAAATTTGCAGATAAATCGGCTTGCAGAGGAGATCCATTAACCCACTTAAACATAGTTGCAGGCTTGAGTTTTAGGTTTTCACTAATATCAAAAACATAACCCGCTATAAAGAAGTAATGTAAACGTTCTATGGCTATGGCATCTTCATTGTTGTTATTGACGCTATCTGAATTATAATGTTTTGAATTGAAAAAATTAGGTACTGATAATCCAAGATAGAGTCTGTCGTTATTATAGTAAATACCTGCACCTATTTGAGGTTGTACTTTTTTGTCAATGTTTTCTGCAAATTGCCAATCGTTTTCATCATATATGTTTAGTTTGGAGTAATCTACGTCTAGTATACTCAGTCCTCCTTTAATACCAAACGATATTCTTGAACGACCTGATAAAAGTAATGAGTATGCATAATCTATTGTAATACCTGTTTCGTTAGAAGGACCTATTTTATCATTAATAATAGAAAGTCCTATAGCGTTTCGTTTTAAGGTACCCAAAGGCATATTAAAAGTAAAAGTTCCGGTATTTGGAGCTCCATCAAATCCAGCCCATTGTGTTCTGTATAGTAACCCTAAACCAAGAGCATTTTTTGAACCAATATAACCCGGGTTTACAACTTGGGTGTTATACATGTATTGTGTATACTGTGGGTCTTGTTGAGAAAAACACACATTTACACTAATAATTATTAATAGTAATATAGAATAATGTTTCATTAGGTTTAGTGGTTTTTAGTTTCTTTTTAGATATAAATATCCTTTATCAGTCATGGCTTCTTGATCGGAGTTCCATCGTGTTAGTATATAGAAATAGGTACCTGTGGGTAGTTTTTGATCTTTACTAACTGTTGTACGTCCTTCAGAGATTCCTCTAAATAAATTTCCGTTAATTCCATAAGCATCAGTTTGATAAACTAAAACACCCCATCTATTAAAAACTTTTAAATTATTGTTAGGATAATTTTCAATACCATTAATGCGGAAGAAATCATTAGCCCCGTCTTCATCTGGAGAAACAGCATTAAAAATTTCAAAAGGAATTTCTTCGACGGGTAGGTCTGTTATTGTAGGGTCATCTGGATCACCATCATTATCAATATCAATATCGTCTAAGTTGTTTGGATCGTCAGAAGTATCAGTTACAGAACCTCCTGAAGAGTCTTCAGCTGTAACCAATGCTTGATTGGTAACAGACTCGTTTGTTAAGTCTTGTTCAGTTATAACATAAATAGCAGTAAAGGTTGTACTATCAACTTCGCCAGGCAATAGTTGAGGAATGGTGCTACCGTTAATTGTAATTCCAGGTAAGTTATCTTGTAAAGTAATATTATATAAAACTGAATCTCCAGTATTGTATATGATAAAACTATATGTTATGGTTTCTCCAACATTAGCATATCCATTTCCATTAGCATCATTAAAGGTGCTTACTTTTTCAAGAGAAATACTGTTATTAGGTTGACACAATGTAGTTTGGGTTTGATCGTCTTCAAGAATACTATTGTCATCAGATAAATCACTTACATTGTTACCACTAATACTTGTACCTGTAACAGTTGCTTGATTACTAACTGAACCATTATCAATATCAGATTGTGTAATAGTGTAACTAGCAGAATAACTCCATGTTTCATTTATATCAAGTTGGTTGTTGCTATTGATATCACCTGAGGCAAGGGTAATTGTCCCGCCTAACATTGGGTCAGTTAGGATCACATTTGTAATAGTAGTGTTTCCTGTGTTTGTAAGAGTGAAATTATAAGTTATTGTTTCTCCTACATCGCTACAACCATCAGTGTCTTCATCATTGAAAGTAGCAGTTTTAATTAAGGCAATTCCATCAGACTGACATAGATTGGTTTGTGTTTGGTCATCTTCAAGAGTACTATTGTCATCAGATAAATCACTTACATTGTTACCACTAATACTCGTACCTGTAACTGTTGCTTGATTACTAACAGATCCGTTATCAATATTGGTTTGAGTAATGGTGTAATTAGCAGAATAACTCCAAGTTTCATTAATGTCAAGTTGGTTGTCACTATCGGTATCACCTGAGGCAAGAGTAATTGTACCACCAAGCATTGGATCAGTAAGAACTACGTTGGTAATGGTAGTATTTCCTGTGTTTGTAAGAGTGAAATTATAGGTTATTGTTTCTCCTACATCACTACATCCATCGGTATCTTCATCATTGAAAGTGGCAGTTTTAATTAGGGCAATTCCATCAGACTGACATAAGTTGGTTTGAGTTTGATCATCTTCAAGAATACTATTGTCATCAGATAAATCACTTACATTATTACCACTGATACTTGTACCTGTAACTGTTGCTTGATTGGTTACTGAACCATTATCAATATTTGCTTGAGTAATGGTGTAATTAGCAGAATAACTCCAAGTTTCATTAATGTCAAGTTGGTTGTCACTATCGGTATCGCCTGAGGCAAGAGTAATTGTACCACCAAGCATTGGATCAGTAAGAACTACATTGGTAATAGTAGTGTTTCCTGTGTTTGTAAGGGTAAAACTATAGGTAATGGTTTCTCCGATATCGCTACATCCATCTGTGTTTTCGTCATTAAAAGTAGCTGTCTTAATAAGTGCAATACTATCGGATTGACACACTGTAGTTTGTGTTGGGTCGTCTTCAAGCACACTATCATTATCAGATAAGTCTGTAACAACGACAGCTTGCGATGACTCTCCGCTTGCGGTAGCTTGATTCGTAATTGACCCATTATCAATATTGGTTTGAGTTATGGCATAATCAGCTGTATAAATCCATATTTCACCTACATCAAGTGTGTTGTTTGTGTTCAGGTCTCCTGAATTTAGTGTAACAGGTCCGCCTAATAAAGGATCATTTACAGTTACATTAATTAAACCAGTATTACCTTGATTTGTAACCGTCATTGTGTAGGTTATTGTTTCTCCGACATTGCTACAACCATCTGAGTTTTCATCATTAAAAGTGGCTGTTTTAACAATAGCAATGTCTGGTGCTTGACATAAATCAATCGTAGTGATATCATCTTCCAGGATACTATTGTCATCAGATTGATCACTAACTGTACCTCCAGAAACAGTACTAGCTTGCACTGTAGCTTGATTTTGTACAAAAGTGTTTGTAATATCTAGCGGAGTAACAATATAAGAACCTGTATATATCCAAATTTCATCAACATCTAACTCATTGTCAGAGTCAGTATCTCCTGAGCTGTAAGAAACTGTAAGTAAAGGGTCGGTTACAACTATTGAGTTTAGTGTTGTGTTTCCTGTATTTATAACAGAAAGGGTAAAAGTTATTGTTTCTCCGTTATCGCTACAACCGTCACCATTTTCATCATTAATGGTTCCTTGCTTAATAAGTGCAATACCTTCATTTTGACATAAATTGGTTACTGTAGGGTCGTCTTCCAGAGTACTGTCGTCATCAGACAAGTCGCTTACGTTAGTTCCTCCTGTACTTACTCCTGTTACAGTGGCTTGACCAGTAACAGAGCCATTGTCAATATCGTTTTGAGTGATAATATAGTCTAATGAGTATATCCATGTTTCATCAACATCTAGTTCGTTATCGCCATCAGTATCACCAGACTCTAATGTTAAAGGAGATGGAGAAATAGGGTCTGTTAATTCAACGTTTGTAATACTTACATTACCAGTATTGGTTACGGTATACGTATATGTAATTGTTTCACCTGGATTTGCGCATCCGTCACTGTCTGTGTCATTAAAAATACCTTGTTTTAATAAAGCAATGCCTGCTTGTTGGCAAAAGGTTGAGTTAGTAGCATCTATATATCCACCGTAAACTTCAATTGAATTTACAGCGGCAACTAATGAGTTTACTGTTAATTGAATTTCGTCAAAACTAGTGCTAGTATCAAAAGCTACAACGTAAAAGCTATCTGTACTAGTAGGAGTAATATTAACTAACCCAAGAGCTTCAAGGGCTAACAGATTATTTGCTGTTTGTTGCTCTTGTTGAACGCCATCAAGATAAGTTGTAATTGTGAGTGTGTTCAATAAATCTGCCTGAAGTAAGTCGTTTGTATCTCTAATTATAAAACCTGCTTGTGTACCAGCAGGGTAATCAACAAGTACATCTTGAACTGAAATAGAAGCATTTCCTGCTACACCAGCTACAATGTTTATAAGAGCATAATCAGAATTGTCTTCAGATATAACATTTACAGCATTATCAACTTCACAAGCGATACAAGCAACACCGTCGGTTCCTGTATTTTCGTTGTTAATAATAACCGAACTACTAGGATTTGATATTACGTAAGGTTCATCACAATTAATTATTCCTGGGCAGAAAGATTGAAGTACCATTCCGTAAATTCTGGTACTACCTAGGTTTAAAGAAAGAGTTTGTGTCATAGAAAGTTGTACTTCATCAAAAGGAGCGGTAGTAATAAACCCTAATCGTACAGATTCACTTCCCGTTAATAATAAACCAGAATAAATTGGGAGCAATTCGGTTGTGCCTGTTTTAGATTCAACAAGTGTTCCGTTTAAATAAGTTGAAATGGTTATAGCATCAAACAATTGAGTGTTTAAAAGTGTAGTATTTTCAATATCAAAACCAGCAAAAGTATTTGCGGTGTAATCGGTAATTTCATTTTTATAGGCTATAGTAGCTGTGCCTGCAACACCTGCTAATAAATTTATAGAAGCATAGTTTGAAGTATCAGAATCGATAGCATTATTTGTGTTGTTAACACTTCCTAGTGTTAAAAGTCCTCCAGTTCCTGTGTGTTCCTCTACAGCTCTTACAGGAAAGTTTGGCTTAGTTAGTTGTGTAGCGGTGTTACAGGCTAATTCAGGACCTTCACAAAATCTATTTGTTACAGCAGCATAAACATTAGTTGTTGAAGCAACTCCTGCTAAACTTGAAATAGAGATTTCAACAGCATCATAATTCATAGAGGTGTAAAAGCCGACATAAAATTGATCTTGACCTAAAATAGGACTGTCTAAAGCAAGTAAAGAAGTACTTGTGTTAGTTTCTTGTTGTACACCATCAAGATAGGTTGTTATTGTAATAGCATTTAAAAGATCGGCTTGAAGAATGGAAGTGTTTTCTATTAAGAAACCTGCATAACCACCCGATTCGATAAACTCGCTAGCTGTATTGTCAGTTACAGTTAATGTATGTGTTACTCCAAGACCAATAAGTGTTGATACAGAAGCAAAGTTAGAAGGATCTGTGTCTATAATGTTGCTAGCATCTGAAATGCCACAACCTACTACACAGAGTCCAGAAGTGTTTTCATCTACTGTTAAATCTGTAAAATTATCATTTGTTACTGCTACAGGATTTTCTGTATTACAGGGAACAGGGTATTGTACTCCGTCTGTATAAATAATATACTCTGCTGTTGATTGACATCCGCTAGCATCTGTTACTGTTACATTATAGCTTCCTTGAGTTAATCCAGAAATAGAGGAAGATGTTTGGCCTCCGGGGCTCCATAGATAAGTGTAAGGAGGTGTTCCTCCAGATACGGATAAAGAAATATTCCCATCTGAAGCTCCGATAGAAGTTTCTTTTATTGTGTTACCTGATATTTTTATGGAATTGTCTACATAACTACCATAAACCTCAATGCTGTTAATAGTAGCAGCGAGTGAACTAACTGTAAGTTGAACTTCATCATATTCAAGTGAAGTAGAAAAGCCAACCAAATAAAAACCATTAGTTGTAGAAGGAGTTATATTTACTAAACCTAATGCTTCGAGAGCTAATAAATTGTTTCCAGATTGTGTTTCTTGTACTGAACCATCTAAATAAGTTGTTATAGTTAGAGAATTTAATAAATCTAATTGTAAAAGGTCATTTGTATCCCTAATAACAAAACCAGCAGCGCTTCCAGAAGGAAAATTACTTAGAACATTTTCAACTGAAATAGAAGCTGTACTTGCAACACCAGCAGTTACATTTATCATAGCAAAGTCAGATTCACTTTCGCTAATAACATTTGTTGCGTTATCTACTTCACAAGCTACACAAGCTACTCCGTTTACACCAGTGTTTGTGTTATTAATTATTACAGGTTGAGAAGGATTGTTTAATAATGTAGCAGTATCACAGTTTAAATTCCCTTCGCTAAAAGCCTCTAATATAAGACCATAAACTCGAGTACTCCCTAAGTCTAAAGTAAGAGTTTGTTGAATGGATAATTGAGCTTCATCAAAAGGTAATGAAGTAACAAAACCTACTTGAGAGCGTTCAGTACCAGTAAATAATAAACCACTGTCTACCGATAATAATTCAGAGCTACCTGTTTTTACTTCCTGTTGAACACCATCTAAATAAGTTGTTATGGTAATTCCATCAAGTAGTTCAAGATTTAAAACAGAAGCATTTTCAATGTCAAAGCCTACATACGTTTGTGCAGGATAATTTGTCAGCTCATCTTTTATAGAAATACTTCCAGTAGCTATAACACCTAAAGTAAAATCAATACTAGCGTATGAGTTGCTATTAGAGTCTACCGCAGCATTAGTATTGGTTACGTTACCAACATTTAAAACACCTCCCATTCCAGTATGTTCGTCAACTACACGAGCAGGAAAATCAGGTTTATTAATCAAAGTGGGAGTATTGGGTTCTAAATTAGGGCCAACACAAAAACTATTAGTAACCGGATAATAAATATTAGTACTAGAAGCAATACCTGCTAAACTAGCTATTGAAACTTCAATGCTATCGTAGTCTAAAGTAGTGTAAAACCCCACGTAGAATTGATCATTATTTAATAGAGAACTACCAAGTGTTACTAACGAAGCTCCTGAATTAGTTTCTTGAGGAACACCGTTTAGGTAGGTTCTTATGGTAATAGCTCCTAGTAAATCTATTTGAGCAACAGAGCCATTTTCTATTAAAAAACCGGCATAGCTTCCTCCTTCAAAAAATTCATCCGTGGTATTATCTGTTACTGTTATTGTATGAGTTACACCTAAACCTAAAAGTGTAGAAATAGTAGTGTAGTTTGAAAGATTTGTGTCTGTCAAATTGTTGAGGTTTGAAATACCGCAACCCAATAAACAAAGTCCATTAGTATTTTCAGTTACAGTTAAATCAGTAAAACTAGATGAAGAGATAGCAACAGGAGCATCGGTATTACAGGGGACAGTAATAGGAGGAGAATAATTAATATTATTATTACTCGAATTTTCTTTTTTTACAAAAGAGGATAATACTAAGAGCAATAATATTAATTCAACAAATTTGAATCTTTTATAATTTTTTAGTAAGAGTAAATACGTTAGAGTAATTCTTTTCATAATAGTTGATTAGTTAGGTGTTATAAATAACTATCAAGCTTTAATTAGTGGTTGGTAAGCAAGGATAGTATTATGCGATTTGTAGTTTAGTAAACATGTTTAGTTTTTATTTACTAATACAACAAATAGTAATTCAGGTTTCTTTTTACAGAGCTATTAATAATTCTAAGTAATAATTACTTATGAATTTCAGGTTAATGAAAATCTTAAAAGTAACTGTATAGTTAATTATTAGTATAGCAGTATGTGGAATACGGATTAAGGAAAAACTAATAGTTTAATTATAGCTAACCTTTTGAATAAGAAAAAAATAAACAATCATAACACGAGAGACTTAAATTAAAAATAGCTTAAACATATTCTCAGTAAAACTTAAAAAAGCTTACCAAGTTTACAACAGTTAATAATGCATTATTAACAGTCAACAGTATTTTAACTTTAAGGGGAGAAAAAATTATAACTTTTAATTACATCATAATAAATTTCTTTTAGATCTTTTGTGAAGATAGTGAAAAAAATATTATAAACAAAAGAAAAAGAGCTTGTTAGTAGCTTTTGTAAGCTTTGAAAATAGAGATGATAGAATAAAGGAAAGTGTATTAAGAATGTATTAACATTTTTTTAACTTCGATTAGTTCGGTTTGTTCCGAACTGAAGTTATTTTTGCATGGCAAATTTTTTATGGAGATGAATCAAGTAGAAAAGAAAAAATGTGAATTGGTAGAGAAATTGGGGATTTTTTTAGAAAAAAAAGAACAGTTAGCCCCAGTTGCAGCAAGAATACTTTCACATATTATTTTAACAGGAAAACAAGGAGCAACCTTTGAAGATTTAGTATCTGGTCTTTGTGCTAGTAAAAGCACAATTTCAACACACCTTAATCATTTACAAGGTTTAAAACAAGTAAGTTACTTTACAAAAACAGGTGATAGAAAAAAATACTTTATTCTAAATAGCGATACAATGCTAAAAGGAATAAGTAATATGATAGAAGAGTGGGAAGGAGAAAAAGAACTACACATAGAAGTTAAAGAATACAAAGAAGACATTAACAAAACTCTAAAAGAAGAAGATAGATTTGATCTTGATTTCCACGATAGTTTTATTGAGTTTTTAGATGGAGCAATTGCGTCTGTAACTAAATTAAAAGAAAAAATTATAAACCACAAACAATAACTATATATACATAAAATGAAATATCAACACATATACGGTATTGCTATTCTTAGCATTGTTGCATTATTTTTTACAAGTTGTGAAAAACAACAACAAAAACAACAACAAATGCCAACGCTACCTTTTCCAGTAGTAAAGGTTGCAAAAAAATCAATAACAAATTACCAACAATATCCTGTAACTATTGAAGGAGAAGTAAATAGTGAAATAAGACCTAAAGTTTCTGGATATGTAAAAAACGTTTTGGTAAAAGAAGGTCAAAAGGTTAAACAAGGACAATTGTTGTTTAAGTTAGAAACGCAATCATTAAGTCAAGATGCTGAAGCGGCAAAAGCAGTTGTAAACACAGCACAAGTAGAAGTTAATAAGCTAAAACCATTAGTAGAAAAAAATATTATTAGTCCAGTACAATTAGAAACGGCAAAAGCTAATTTGGCACAGGCTAAAAGTACATATAATAGTGTTATAGCTAATATTAACTACGCAAATATAAAAAGTCCTGTAAACGGGTTTGTAGGTTCAATTAATTATAGAAAAGGTGCTTTGGTAAGTGCACAAAGTGCAATGCCACTTACAAAAGTAGCTTCTATAAAAAATGTATATGCATATTTTTCTATGAATGAAAAAGAGTTTTTAAACTTTATCTCTTCCGCTGAAGGAGAGACAATGGATGAGAAAATAAAAAAATTACCACCAGTAAAATTATTATTAGCTAATGGTAAAGAGTATGAGCAAACAGGAGCCATTGAAACCATTGCTGGTGATATAAATCAGCAAACAGGAACTATCAGTTTTAGAGCAAAATTTGATAATAAAGCAGGTTTGCTACGTAATGGAAGTAGTGGTACAATTTTAATACCTCAAGAGCATAATGATGCGTTGGTTATACCATCAGAATCTACATTTGAGCGTCAAGGTAAGGTATATGTTTATATCGTAAATAATGATTCTTTGGCAGAAAAAACTATTGAAGTTGAAGCCCAAATAGGAAAGCTTTATGTAGTAAAATCAGGGTTAACAACAGAACAAACAATCTTAGCTAAAGGCTTAAATAAAGTTCGATCTGGAGCAAAAATAAAACCTATTCCTACGCCTTTAGATAGCATAGTAAATTCATTCGATACGGTATTTAAATAATTAATAAAACCAGTTATGTTACAAAAATTTATAGAGCGTCCGGTACTCTCTACAGTAATTTCTATTATTATAGTAATATTAGGAGTACTGTCATTAACACAATTACCGGTAACGCAATATCCAGATATTGCACCACCAACGGTGCAGGTTACTGCTTCTTATCCAGGAGCTAGTGCCGAAACAATTTTAGAAAGTGTTATTGTTCCTATAGAAGAACAAATAAACGGAGTAGAAGGAATGACCTACATGACTTCTACTGCAAGTAATACAGGTACAGCAAGTATTCAAGTTTTCTTTGAACAGGGATATGATCCAGATATTGCAGCTGTAAACGTACAAAACAGAGTTGCTAGAGCCAATGCGTTATTACCTTCTGAGGTAACAAGAGCAGGAGTTATTACAGCAAAACAACAAAACTCAGCATTATTATATGCTGCAGTTTACTCTACAAATCCTGAGTATGATGATGTTTTTATTCAAAATTACTTAAATATAAACGTAAAACCAGAATTACAACGTGTATCAGGGGTAGGAGCAGTAAACGTGTTTGGGGCAAAAGACTATTCGATGCGAGTGTGGTTAGACCCAGCAAAAATGGCATCTTATAAGTTAGAACCTAGAGAAGTAATTGCAGCGATTAATGAACAAAGTTTAGAGGCAGCAGCTGGGTCTTTAGGACAAAACTCAGGAGAGTCTTTTGAATATGTAATTAAATATAAAGGACGATACAAAACTGCAAAAGAATACGAAAACGTTGTTGTAAAAGCTCTAGGGAATGGGCAGTTTTTACGTGTTAAAGATGTAGCAAAAGTAGAGCTAGATGCATTTTCATATTCGTCATTATCACGTACAAACGGGAATCCAGCACTTAACTTTGGTGTTTTTCAAACACCTGGATCTAATGCACAAGAAATTATTGAAAACATCTATGTAAAACTAGAAGATTTAAAGAAAGATTTTCCTGAAGGATTAGATTACATTATTAATTATGATACCAATAAATTCTTAACAGCATCTGTAAACAAAGTAAAAAGTACTTTAATAGAAGCCTTTTTATTAGTGTTTGTAGTAGTATTTATCTTCTTACAAGATTTTAAGTCTACCTTAATACCCGCAATAGCGGTTCCAGTATCAATTATTGGTACCTTCTTTTTCTTAAATCTATTTGGGTATTCTATCAACTTATTAACCCTATTCGCTTTAATTTTAGCAATTGGAATTGTGGTAGATGATGCTATTGTAGTAGTAGAGGCGGTGCATGCTAAACTGGAAGATGGAGCAGAAAGTGCAAAAAAAGCATCAATTTCAGCGATGAGTGAAATCAGTGGTGCTATTGTGTCTATTACGTTAGTAATGGTGGCGGTTTTTGTACCAATTACGTTTATACAAGGTCCATCAGGAGTATTCTATGAGCAATTTGGGGTAACACTAATGGTTGCTATTTTAATTTCAGCAGTAAACGCACTAACACTAACACCAGCTTTAAGCGCATTACTATTAAAACCACATAACGATACTCACAAGAAAAAAGGACTATTACAGCGATTTTATGATGCATTTAATGCAGGATTTAATGCGGTAACTAATAAATATACTAAATCTTTAGGGTTTTTAGTAAAGCACAAATGGGTAACAGCAGGTATTTTAGGGTTAAGTGTTTTGGCTATTGTATGGGCAAGTAATACGATACCTACAGGATTTGTACCTTCGGAAGATAGAGGTGTAGTCTTTATGAATGCTGAATTACCTGCAGGTTCTTCTTTAGATAGATCGTATAAAGTAACAGAAAAGTTATATGAAAGTATTAAAGAAATAGAAGGAATCAAAGGGGCATCGTTTATTAGTGGAAGAAACTTTTTCTCAGGAGAAGGAAGTTCGTACGCAATGGGCTTTATTATTCTGGAAGATTGGAGTGAAAGAGAAAGTGATGCTGAATCAGTTAAAAGTATAGTAGGTCAACTTTTTGGTAAAGCAGCTATGATACCAGATGCAAACATTATTTTCTTTACACCACCAAGTGTACCAGGTTTTGGTAGTGCAGACGGTTTTGAAATGAGATTACTAGATCGTGCAGCCAAACCATTAACAGAAATGGATGCAACAGCCAAACAATTTGTTGGTTTGTTAAATCAACAACCAGAAATAGCGTTTGCTTCTAACTCTTTTGACACTGGATTCCCTCAGTTAGAACTAGATATAAATGTAGAAAGAGCTAAAGAAGCAGGAGTATCAACAAGTGCTATCCTTTCAGCTTTACAAGGATATATTGGAGGAAATTATGCAGCTGACTTTAGTAGATTTGGAAAACAATTTAGAGTTTTCGTACAATCGTTGCCTGAAGACAGAATAAATGAAGAAAGTTTAAATAGCATGTTTATAAAAACACCAAGTGGAGAAATGACACCAATCTCTCAATTTGTTAGTTTAGAACGTGTATATGGACCACAAACAGTTAATCGTTTCAACCTGTTCAATTCAGTAACAGTAAATGGAGGAATCACACCAGGATTCAGTACAGGAGACGCAATTACTAAAATAAATAGTTTAGCAGAAAATAATTTACCAGAAGGATATAGTGTTGCTTATTCTGGAATCACTAGAGAAGAGATAGCATCATCAGGACAATCTACCATTATTTTTATGATTAGTATTCTGTTTGTGTATTTCTTATTAGCAGCACAATACGAGAGTTACCTATTACCACTATCAGTAATTTTATCATTACCAATTGGGGTAGCAGGAGCATATTATACAACATATTTAGCAGGGTTAGAAAATAACATCTATTTCCAAATAGCTTTAATTATGTTACTAGGATTGTTGGCTAAGAATGCGATTCTTATTGTAGAGTTCGCTATACAGCGTCGTAAGCAAGGAAATAGCTTATACGATGCTGCTATTGAGGGAGCAAAAGTACGTTTAAGACCTATTTTAATGACTTCTTTTGCCTTTATTCTAGGGTTATTACCATTAGTGTTAGCAAAAGGAGTAGGAGCTGAAGGGAATAATTCTATCGGTACTGGTGCTGCAGGAGGATTATTAATTGGTACTTTAATAGGGGTATTTGTTATTCCTGTACTATTTGTAATATTCCAATGGTTACAAGAAAAAGTATCAAGTAAACCAGCTGTTGTTGAAATTAAAGAAGATTAATTATGAAATTTATTTTAAATAAAACTTTGGTTGTAGTCATTATGGCTACAACCCTACAAAGTTGTTTCGTAGCGAAGGATTATGTGCGACCTGAGTTAAAAGAAACAGAACATTTGTATAGAACAGATAATTTACCAAAAGACAGTATCTCAATGGCAGATGTGTCTTGGAAAGATATGTTTACTGATGCTC
This sequence comes from Tenacibaculum sp. SSH1-16, assembly GCF_040104435.1. NCBI lineage: Bacteria > Pseudomonadati > Bacteroidota > Flavobacteriia > Flavobacteriales > Flavobacteriaceae > Tenacibaculum > Tenacibaculum sp. SSH1-16. The sequence continues at coordinate 22,288 of NZ_JBECOV010000019.1, read as the reverse complement.
ATTTGAAAGAATACATTGATGAAGGACTTCAGAATAACTTAGATATCCGTGTAGCCATACAACAAATGGCTGCTGCTGAAGCTTACATGAAACAAGGTAAAGCAGGGTATTTACCTACTTTAAGTGTAGGAGCAAAAGCTACACATCAAGAATTAGCAAAAAACAGTCAGTTTGGATCTTTTTTTAATGGTAGTATAGATCAATATGAAATTACAGGAAACCTTTCTTGGGAAGCTGATATATGGGGTAAAATACGAAGTAATAAACGAGCAGGAAAAGCAGCATATTTACAAAGTGTAGCTGCTCACCAAGCAGTAAAAACTCAATTAGTTTCAGCAATAGCAACTACCTATTATCAGTTAGTAGCTTTAGATGCTCAATTAGAAATTACTGAACAAACTATTGAAACCAGAGAGAGTAGTGTAAATACTATTAAAGCTTTAAAAGAAGCAGGTCAGGTTAATCAAGTAGCTGTAGACCAAAATATAGCACAATATAACAATGCAAAAGCGTTAAAGGTAGATTTAGAAGCTTCTATTTTTAAAACAGAAAATGCCTTAAACTTGCTATTAGGAAGAACATCAGTAGTTGTTAAAAGAAGTAAACTTTCACAACAAGAGTTAGATGTTACTATAAAACTAGGTGTTCCTACTATTTTGTTAAGAAACAGACCAGATGTAATGGCTGCTGAATATGGATTAATTAATGCTTTTGAAATGACAAATGTTGCTAAAAGTAATTTCTATCCATCGTTAACATTAACTGCAACAGGTGGTTTTCAGAGTTTAGATTTAGATGAATTACTAAGTGCCAATTCCTTATTTGCTAATATTATAGGAGGCTTAACACAGCCTATCTTTAATCAAAGAAAAATAAAAACGCAGCACGATGTAGCTAAGGCACAACAAGAACAAGCATTGTTAAGTTTCAAAAAGACTTTGTTAACAGCAGGGAATGAGGTTTCAAATGCACTTTTCGATTATAATGCTGAAACCGAGAAATTTGAATACAGACAAAATGAGGTTGAAGCTTTACGAAGAGCAGAAACTAACTCTGAGGAATTGTTAAAAAATGGGTATGCAAATTATCTTGATTTATTAACAGCAAGAGAAAGAGTTTTGAACGCAGAAATAAACGTTATAAATAACAAATTAAATCAATTATTAAGTACAGTAAATATATATAAAGCTTTAGGAGGAGGATGGAAATAAAGTAGGGTTGATTATGAATAATAGGGAAAAACTTATCAATGTTGCAAAAGAAAAATTTATAGCATTTGGTAGTAAGCATACTACAATGGATGAAATAGCTGAGTTACTTGGAATTTCAAAAAAAACTATTTATGCATGCTTTTCTTCAAAAGAAGAATTGATAATTGAAAGTATCAAAGAATTAATAAATGAATTTAAAATTGATATAGAACCTATTTTAAAATCTGATAAATCAGCATTAAATAAAATAATAGAAATATATGAGGTAATTTTTAAATACGTAATAAAGTTTAAACCTTCTTTTATTTTTGGATTAAAAAAATACTATCCCAATGCCTATGATGCCTATATAGAAGTAACGAAGAATGTTGTATCTAAAGATGTGATAAATTTACTAGAAGAGGCTAAAGTAAACGGAGAAATAAGGAAAGATGTAGATCTTGAGCTATTTAGTAAATTGTATCTAAGTAATTTAGAAGGGAGGTTGTTTAATGCTGACAACTTATTTAAAAATTACCCAAGAGAAGTCTTACTTGAATATATGATTATAAATAATTTAAACTCTTTAAAGCCTAGCAAATAAGAACATAAATTTTTGTGGTTTTTGATGAAAAGTGTCGTGTAGTATGTTATCATATCTACAAGACACTTTTTTGTATTGAAAAAATGATTTATAGATGGAAAAAGAAAAAGTATTTTTGACGTATTTTTGTAATAAAGTAACAGAAATTGTTAAAAAAAATAACTACATATTTATTACTTAGTATTACAACTTTGTTTTATAGCCAGGATAAAACAGGATTGCAGTTCTTAAATATTCAAAAAAAAGCAGAGAATTATTTAGAAAAACTACAAGAAAATTATACAGAAGGAAATTATAAGCTTCATAAAGTTTATAGTGACTCTTTATACAATATATCTAAAAAGAATAACCTGAAAGCATTACAAGTAAAAGCAATGGTTAACCAGGCAATAAGCTTAAACATGCAAACAAAATATGTAGAAGGTATAGCACTGTATAAAGAGGCATTAGCTATTGCTAAAACGATACCAGAAAGCAAACAAGCTGAAACTGTTGTGTTAGTTAACTTAGGAAATATATATAATAATGTAGAACTTTATGAAAAGAGTATAGAAACCATGAAGATGGTGTTAAAGCAAGCAGCCTATACTGAAAAACCAAAGTTAATAAAAATGGCTGCGTTGAACGGATTATCGATAAGTTATTCAGCTTTAAATAAAGAAGAAAAATCATTACTATATGCAGAACAAGTAAAAGAAATAGGAGAAGAAACAGGTAATGAAAATATCATTTTAACATCCTTAAACCATATTAGTAGTTCCTATTATAAATTAGGAGCGTATCAAAAATCTATTGAAACAGCAAACAAAGCAACAAAATACAAGTCTTTTGAGAAAAATACTAGGGTAAAAGCATGGCTTTTAGTTAATTTAGGAGTCGCAAATTTAAAACTAGAGTTTTATAGTGAAGCAGAAAAATACTTAAAACAAGCGTTAAGCATAGCTTCTGAAAAAAGTATAGAAGAAATTGAAATGATATGTTATGAAAACTTGACTACGATATATCAAAAATTAAACAAAACGACAGCTTACTTAAATACAGAAAAGAAATATAATGAGAGTCGAATAAATTTTCTTAAGAATCAAAAAAAAGCGATAACAGAAGAGCTAAAGGCAGAAATTAAAGCAAAAGAAGAAACTATTTCAGCACAAGAAAATAGAGAAGCTTTACTCTCAGACCAACAAAAAACAACCTTGTGGTTTAGTGTGTTATGTATGATTGGTTTAGGTGGATTATTTTGGATTTATATAAAAAAGAATGAAGAAGAAAGTGCTATTGAAGAAATAAAAGAGCAAACAAAAGAAGTAAAAGTAATCCAAGAAAAATATAAAAATTCTTCATTATCAAAAGAAGATAGAAGCTCTTACAAACAAAAAATATTAAAGGAAATTGAAGAAGAAAAAATATACTTAAACCATAACTTAACTCAAGCAAGTTTTGCTAAAAAATTATCACTAAGCAGTCATCATTTGTCTGAAGTGTTTTCGTTTGAATTTGACAAGAATTTTTATCAACTCATCAATTCATATCGAATTAAAGAAGCCAAGAAAATGTTACAATTATCTACAAGCAAAGACCACAAAATACTCGCTGTTGCTTACGATTCTGGTTTTAAAAGTAAAACTACTTTCAACCGTGTGTTTAAAGAACAAACAGGTTATACCCCATCAGAGTATCGAAAAAAACTAATAAATTAGGTTCCACTCTATAGAATGATACTTCTATAACAATCAACGGTTATATCTTGCGCCTCATTACTTAATATAAACGATATTATTAAGTAATACTTAGCTTTTATTTTATATATGAAGATTCAGTTTGAGTTGGTAATATCACCAAACAAACAATACCTATCAAACCAATATTTAATGGCTGGGTAGTTCTTACTTTATGTAGTATGTAAAAAAGCTTGATTAAAATAGAAGTGTTAAAAATTATATTAAAAAGAATGAAGGCATTAATAGGTAAATTTTTAAGAAGTGGTTTAGTAGTACTTTTTTTAATTTTAAGTAGTCAATTGTTTTCGCAGTCGTTCACTTCTTTATGGAACACGGCAAATATTAGTACTGGCTCTTCTGGAGTTAATGAAATAAGCATCCCAACGAATTCAGCTTACACGTATTCATACACCGTTGATTGGGGTGATGGAAATATTGATTCAAACGTAACAGGAGACATTACCCATACTTATGCCACACAAGGAACTTATACCGTAAGCATTAGCGGAACGTTTCCTGCAATTTATTTTAATAATACTGGAGACGTTGACAAAATTATCGAAATCTTGTCTTGGGGTACTATTCAATGGCAAAGTATGGAAAGCGCATTTTATGGATGTTCAAATCTAAATTTTGATGCTATTACTCCACCAAATTTAAGTCAAGCTACTAGCCTACAAAATGCTTTTAGAGATTGCTCATTGTTTAATGGTATTATGAATAATTGGGATGTAAGCACCATAACTAATATTTCAGGGTTATTTATGAATTGCGAAATTTTTAATAGACCTTTAGATCAATGGGACACATCTAGTATAATAGACATGTCTTACACTTTTTATAATGCAAGGGAATTCAACGAACCATTAGATAACTGGAACACATCAGCAGTAACTACTTTAGAAAACTTTTTATATAGAGCCCGTAAGTTCAATCAAAATATTAATAACTGGAATGTAGTTAGTGTTGTTAATATGGAAGGAGCCTTTTACGATACAAGTGCATATAATCAGCCAATGAATAATTGGAATGTTGGTAATGTTACCAATATGAATAACACATTTAAAGGTTCTAATTTTAATAGCCCAATAGACAACTGGAATGTAAGTAGTGTTACAACAATGGAGGGAATGTTTAGTCAAGCTAAATTCAACCAACCTATAAATACATGGAATGTTAGTAATGTTACAAATATGTCTAGGCTATTTTTTAGAAACAGAACCTTTAATCAACCTTTAAATAACTGGGATGTTAGTAATGTAACAAACATGTCGGGTATGTTTGATGGATGGGCTTGGGGAGCAGTTTTTAATCAACCCATAGGTAACTGGGATGTTAGTAATGTTACTGATATGAGTTACATGTTCCGAGATAACTCAGGCTTTAATCAAGGTATAGGAACTTGGAATGTAAGTAATGTTGTTACCATGAGAGGAATGTTTGAAGGCGCCACTGTTTTTAATCGAGATATTAGTTTGTGGAATGTTAGCATGGTTACCAATGTAGAAAGTATGTTTGAAAGAACAGAAGCTTTCAATCAACCATTGAATACTTGGGATGTGAGCAATATTACTAATATACGCAACATATTTCAACGAGCAGAAGCTTTTAACCAACCTTTAAATACTTGGGATGTAAGTAATATCACTGATTTTCAATATATGTTTGATAGAGCTACGTCCTTTAACCAAGATATAAGCAGTTGGCAAACAGGAAATGCTAGAAACATGTCTTATATGTTTAATCAAGCTACTTCATTTAACCAAGACATAGGAGTCTGGGATATATCTAGTGTTACAAACATGACAAACATGTTATCGAATAGCGGTATTTCTCAAGAAAACTATGATAATATTCTTATAGCTTGGAATGCTCAAACAGTTCAAAATAATGTTGATTTAGGGGCGACGAATCTAAATTATTGTGATGCATTAAACCAAAGACAAAGTTTAATTGATAATAACGGGTGGACTATATCAGGAGATATTGTAAACTGTTCTTATGTATTATGTACTCAAATAACAATGCCGCAAGCAGGTGACACGCAAGTGCCTGCAAACAGTGATATTCGTTGGAATCCAGCTCCTAATGCTACAGGATATAGAATTAGTGTAAGAAGAGAAAACGGAGCGACTTCACAGGTTATATATAATAATGAAGATGTAGGAAATGTTGTAGGAGTGGACTTTACCAATGAATTTATAGCAGGAGATACTGTATATGTAACAGTTGTTCCGTATAACGATGAAGGACCAGCTACAGGTTGCCAAGAAATTAGTTTTACAGTAATAGAAAGTTGGGTAAATAGCCCAGATGCATTCAAGCTTACTTATGACACAAGCATACAAGTATTAAGTTATACTAGTCCTACGAATCAATTAGAAATAGAAACAAATTCAGGCTACCCACACTATCTTACTTATAACTATTCTATAGATTGGGGAGATGGACAGTACAATCATAATGTAACAGGGAATATTACACACACATATCTTACCCCAGGTATTTATACCGTAAGTATTATAGGCGTTTTTCCTTCTCCTAAGCATGAGTATGTAGGTGATTCTCATAAATTATTATTTATAGACCAGTGGGGTAATCAAGTTTGGGAAAGTATGAACGAAGCTTTTTATGGTTGTGGAAATATGGAGTACAATGCTACAGATATTCCTAATCTTAGCAATGTAATAGATATGGAAAGAATGTTTAGCTCATGTAGAAAATTTAATGGAAACATAAATAATTGGAATGTTAGTAATGTAACTAACATGCGTGGTATGTTTAGTGGAACTTCAATTTACAACCAACCACTTAATAATTGGGATGTAGGTAATGTTACTAATATGAACTACATGTTTGGTAGTGCCATAGAGTTTAATCAAGACATAGGAAATTGGAATACAGGAAATGTTGCAGATATGGGAGGGATGTTCCAAAATGCAGAAGTATTTGATCAGAATATTAATAATTGGAATGTGAGTAGTGTTACAGATATGAGTAGTATGTTTGAAAGAGCAGAAGCATTTAACCAACCACTTAATAATTGGGATGTCAGTAATGTTACCAATATGTCTGAAATGTTTAATGGTTTTATTTCAAACATGGCTTTTAACCAAAATATTGATAATTGGAATGTAAGTAATGTTACAGATATGTCTGAAATGTTCCAGAGATGTGTTGATTTTAACGAACCTTTAAACTCTTGGAATGTAGGTGCTGTTACAAACACGACTTCGATGTTTGAAGGCGCTTCTTCTTTTAATCAAGCCCTAAGTAATTGGAATGTTTCTTCAGTAACCAACATGGAGAGCATGTTTCAGAGTGCTAGCGCATTTAATCAGAACATAAATAGCTGGAATGTAACCAATGTAACCAACATGAGTTTAATGTTTTACAATGCTCAAATGTATAACCAACCGTTAAATTCTTGGGATGTAAACTCAGTAGTTAATATGTCAGGTATGTTCCGAAGAGCAGAAGCATTTAATCAGCCATTAAACTCTTGGGATGTAAGTGCTGTTGCTAACATGAGTCAAATGTTTCAAGAAGCCACAGTTTTCAATCAACCATTAAATTCTTGGAATGTAAGTTCAGTAACCTTAATGCCTTCGATGTTTGAAGAAGCTGTTGCTTTTAATAGTCCGTTAGAAAACTGGAATGTTTCTGTGGTAACAAACTTTGAAGCAATGTTTAAGAATGCAGAAATATTTAACCAACCTTTAGGGAATTGGAATACAGGTGAAGCACAAACGATGGCTGAAATGTTTTATGGAGCGTCTAAATTTAATCAAGATATTAATAATTGGAATGTATCTTTTGTAACCACTATGCAAGAAATGTTTCGAGGAGCAACGTCTTTTAATAGACCATTAGATTCTTGGAATGTAGCATCGGTAACTAATATGCAAGGCATGTTTCAAACAGCAACAGCCTTTGATGGTGCTATTGGAAGTTGGAATATTAGGAGAGTAACCACCATGCAAGATATGTTTAATGGTGCAACAAACTTTAATCAACCAATGAATAATTGGAGGCCAACAGCAGTAATGAACATGGATAGAATGTTTCAAGGTGCAAGTTTGTTTAATCAACCTTTAAACCAATGGTTATTAAATACGGTATCGATGAATGCTATGTTTAATAACGCTACAGTTTTTAATCAAGATTTAGGTGATTGGAATATTAGTGGCGTAACCAACATGCAAAATATGTTAGATAATACAGCTCTTACTAGAGTAAATTACGACAATACGCTTATTGCATGGTCTGAACAAACACTAACACCTGGAATAAATATAGGAGCTAACACTCTTCCTTATTGTGATGCTGTAGAAGAAAGACAATCAATGATTGATAGTTTTGGATGGTCTTTTACGGGTGATGTTTTAGATTGTCCTATTCCAGAATGTACACAGTTAATAGCGCCTTTAAATGGAGCAACAGATGTTCCTGTAAATACCAATTTAACTTGGGAACCTGTTTTGTATGCACGTGAATATGCTTTAACAATTAGAATTGAACCTTCAGGAATGATAATAAACGAAACTGTTGTAAATGCTACCACTTATGAATTTGCTACAGATTTTTCAGGAGGAGAAACAGTTTATGTTACTATTGTACCTTCAAACGAAAACGGAGATGCAGTAGGACCTTGTGCAGAAGAAAGCTTTACGGTGTCTACAACTCCATCAACAGTACCAGATTGTACCAACTTAACCTTACCACTTGCTGGTGCTACAGATATATCTGTAAGTACAAACTTAGAATGGAATGTTATAAGTAATGCAGATGGATACAGGCTTACAGTAGGAACTACTTCAGGTGGAATAGATATTCTTGATAGTATTGATGTAGGTAATAGTACAACATACGATTTACCTGTAGATTTACCAGAAGACACCGATATTTTTGTAACTATAACTCCTTATAACGATAAAGGAGATGCAACAAGTTGTGGAGAAGAGTCTTTTAAAACAGAGTTTATTCCAGTAGTACCTAGTTGTACAAGTTTAGTGAATCCTATAAATGGATCAACGAATGTTCCGTTGAATACTGATATTTCTTGGAATGAAATTACAGAAGCAACCGGGTATTTAGTAAGTGTAGGAACTACTCAAGGAGGGATAGAGGTTGTGAATAGTATTGATGTAGGAAACATAACAACTTATAGTTTTACTCAAGACTTACAAGCAAATAGAATACATTATGTTCGTATAATTCCATACAATGATGTAGGAGACGCTACAGGTTGTGTAGAAGAAAGTTTTACTACTGGAGATGCAGTGGTAAGTGCACCAAACTGTACCACAATAACAGTTCCAAGTAATGGAGCAACGAATGTTAGTGTTAGTACAGGAATTAGTTGGGATGCAGTAGCAGATGCTGACGGATATTACCTATCAATTGGAACAACTTCAAGCGGAACCGACATTGTAAACAACGAATCAGTAGTAGGAACGAGCTATACTTTAGCTAGTGATTTACCAGAGAACACGACAATTTATGTGTCAGTGATACCGTATAATTCAGTAGGAAGTGCTACAGGATGTTCTGAAATTATTTTTACTACGGAAATAGTACCAACCACACCGAGTTGTACCACAATTACAGTTCCAAGTGATGGAGGAACTAATGTAGTAGTCGATACAGATATTATTTGGGGCACTGTTTCTGATGCTGATGGGTACTATATATCAATCGGAACAACCTCAGGCGGAACTGATATTGTGAACAATGAATCAGTAGTAGGAACGAGCTATACTTTAGCTAGTAATTTACCAGAGAATACAACAATTTATGTATCGGTAATTCCATACAATTCGGTAGGAAGTGCTACAGGATGTTCTGAAATTAGTTTTACTACGGAAATAGTACCAACCACACCGAGTTGTACCACAATTACAGTTCCAAGTGATGGAGGAACTAATGTAGCAGTCGATACAAATATTACTTGGAACGCAGTAGCTGATACAGATGGGTATTATATATCAATCGGAACAACTTCAGGCGGAACCGATATTGTAAATAACGAATCAGTAGCAGGAACAATATATAACCCTACGAGTGATTTACCTGAGAATACTTCGATATATGTATCAGTGATACCTTACAATTCGGTAGGAAGTGCCACAGGATGTTCTGAAATTAGTTTCACTACAGAAACATTGCCGACAGTTCCAAATTGTACAACGATAAATGCTCCAACCAACGGAGCAACGAATGTTAGTGTTAACACTGGAATTACTTGGGGAGCAGTAGCAGATGCTGATGGATATTATATATTAATCGGAACTATTTCAGGCGGAACCGATATTGTAAACAACGAATCAGTAGTAGGAACGAGCTATACTTTAGCTAGTAATTTACCAGAGAATACAACAATTTATGTATCGGTAATTCCATACAATTCGGTAGGAAGTGCTACAGGATGTTCTGAAATTAGTTTTACTACGGAAATAGTACCAACCACACCGAGTTGTACCACAATTACAGTTCCAAGTGATGGAGGAACTAATGTAGCAGTCGATACAAATATTACTTGGAGCACTATTTCTGATGCCGATGGGTATTATATATCAATCGGAACAACTTCAGGTGGAACCGATATTGTAAACAATGAGCTAGTGATAGGAACAACATATAATCCTACGAGCGATTTACCAGAGAACACAACAATTTATGTATCAGTATTACCATATAAGTCGGGGGGCTTAGCAACGGGCTGTGGTGAAGTTCGTTTTACCACAGAAACCGTTGCAATTATACCAAACTGCACCACAATTACAGTTCCAACCAATAAAGCAACAAATGTTAGTGTTAGTACTGGAATTGTTTGGGACACTGTTTCAGATGCCGATGGGTATTACCTGTCAATTGGAACAACTTCAGGTGGAACCGATATTGTAAACAACGAGTCAGTAACAGGAACGAATTATACTTTAACTAGTGATTTACCAGAGAACACCATAGTTTATGTATTAGTAACTCCATACAACTCGCTAGGAAGTGCTAATGGGTGTTCTGAAATTAGTTTTAGAACTGAAGCAAGCTTAGTAGGGGAAACCAAATACGGTTTTTCTCCAAATGGTGATGGAGTAAATGACTTTTGGGAAATAAAGGGAATTGAAGAACATCCTAATAATATAGTAACTGTTTTTAATAGGTGGGGAGATATGGTTTTTCAGATGAAAGAATATGATAATCAATTTAATGTTTTTAGAGGCGTAGCCAATAAGCTAACGGGTATGGGAGGTGATAAGTTACCAGCAGGGACATACTTTTTCAGTATAAAAATTTCAACAGAAGGGAAATCAAAAGAAACAAAAGGGTTTTTAGTTTTAAAAAGATAAGATGAAAGAGATAAGGAACTATATTTTACTGTTTATTTTTATGATGGTACTTCAAAATAATTGGGGACAACAAACAGCTTTGTATCCAGAGTATAATTATAATCCGTTTATTATAAACTCTGCCTATACGGGAATGTCTGATGGAGCAGAAATTACACTTAGTAATTATGGCTATATAAATAGTATTGAAGGAAGTCCCAGAACATTGTCATTAAGCTTTCATACTCCGATTGCAAGAAAAAAAATGGGGATAGGTGGGGCTATTGTACGAGATAAAATAGGGGTAAGTACTTATACAAATGCGTATGCTTCATATTCATATAAAATATTTTTTGATACGGAGATTGATAGACCTTATTGGCAACATTATAACGAACATGTAATATCGTTTGGACTAACAGCAGGAGTACAACAGTTTCATGAGAATCTGTTAGAGTTAGGTATTACTGATGATATAGAGTTTTCAGAAAATATGAATGTAACTGTACCAACCGTAGGTATTGGGTTTTTATATAATCATGCAGATTTTTATGCAGGAATTTCGTTGCCAAATCTTTTAGGTGATAAATTAGCGTCTAGAGATGATTTAAATATATCAAACCCTATTTACGGTTATTTCGGGTATCGTTTTTTTACCAATCGATTTGAGGAAGTAATGATTAAACCTAGTGTTTTCTTAAAGTATGAAGGTGGAGCACCTATGCAGATTGACGCAAATGTTGCTGTTAACTATAAAAACAAATTTGAAATCGGTACGGGCTATAGAAGTAGTTCCTCAATTAATTTTTTAGCAGGTATTTATGCTCTAAAAAATTTAAAATTTGTGTATTTCTATAATGCAGCATTTAGTGATTCTGTGTTAGGAAACAGTCATGGGGTTATCCTTTCGTATGTTTTTGAGAAAAAGCGCAGGTATTAAAAAGGAATGTTGGAATTACCTAAAGCTCCAATTTTTATAATTAGCAGAAGCCTCTAGTTGGTTTTCAATAGTATCAGGTAATTCAGGGAAGAAATCAATACCTGTTTTTTGTTCTAATTCATCAATAGAAACTACAAAATCAGATAGCGGTTTGTTACTTTCTTTATGTGGAAGTAAAAAGGCAATGGCTTTAATTTCAGGCTGAGTATAATCTAGTAAAACCTTATAAAAATAATTAGGAACACTTACTTTTTCCTTTCCTATAGTTTTCAAGTTAGGTTCTAAAACACCACCAGTAACAACATACAAGTGATTATATTTTTTAGCCCAATAACGAGTTTTTTGCTCTAGTTTATTCCAAATACCAGCATTAAACTCATGGTTTTGAGGAGAAATGTTTGAAGTGTAAAAAGTTTCATCATGAGCACTTTTAGAGGCACGTCTATCACCAGCAGGACATAAGTGCCCTTTGTCATAACCAGATCTTTTATAATTTCTCCAATCTGCAGATTTTGTCTTCACTTTGGGGTCTACAATAAAAAATGGACGCTTACGGTTGGTATAAACAATATCACTTTTATCTAAAGGATAAGCAACCCATTCAGCTTGCTCATGCTTTTCACTATACGATAACTGGTAGCCATTATGTTTTATAATGACTCCAGTTGTTGAGGTAGGAAAGTAATTGAAGTTATTAGTTTTATTACTGGCTGTTTCTGTTGTAGGTTCAGAAAAGTTCTTAGCTTCTTCTTTTTGTTGTAACCAATAACCTACAAGTAAAGCAACAATGGTAATAACAACCTTTATTTTCCTTGAAGTACTCATTTAATTACTTAAAACGATTTCTTTAAAATCTTCAGTTTTTTCAACTTCGTTAAAAATCTCTTGAAATTTAACAGGAGGTACTGTTAATTTACGCTTAACCAAATCTAACCAAGCACCATAAACAGTGATAATTGCAGAAAGTTTACCTGCTTGATTAAAAACTTCATGTTGAATTTTCCAACGTTCACCTTTTTCGGATAAACCAGTAACTTTTAAGTTTACAGTTATGTCTTCTCCCATGTGTATTTCACGTAAAAACTTGGTATTTTCTTCAAATAAAATAGGACCAACTTTTTCCTTAGTAAAATCTTGAACAGTTACATTATGCTCTTTAAAAAAACGTAAACGTAATTCAGCAGCGTAATCATTGTATGCGGTATGACGCATGTGTATGTTGGCATCAAAATCTGCCCATCTTGTTTTAAACTCAACACTAAAACTCATATCAAAAAAATTTAAGAAAGCGAATTTACAAATTTTAAGCTTTCACATCTAAAGCATCACGAAGTGTATTTCCAATTAACATAAATGCCATTACTAAACTCATAATTGCTAATCCTGGAATCAATGCTAAAAATGGTTTGCCCAAAATGATATAATTATAATGATTTTTAATCATAGCACCCCAAGAGGGAGTAGGAGGTTGGGCTCCAATACCTAAAAAACTCAGTCCGCTTTCAATTAAAATAGCAGCTGCAAAATTTGCGGCGGAAATTACAATTATAGGAGCTAAAATATTAGGTAAAATATGTTTGAAAATAATTCTAAAATCAGAAAAACCTAAAGCTTTGGCAGCTTCCACATATTGCTGCTGTTTAGTAGTGATTACTTGACCCCGAACTACACGAGCAACCTCTACCCACATAGTTAATCCCACTGCAATAAAAACTTGCCAAAAACCTTTACCCAAAGCCAAAGTAATAGCGATTACTAATAAAAGTGTTGGAATGGACCAAGTGATATTGATAACCCACATAATAAAATCATCAATTTTTCCACCAAAATAGCCAGCAATAGCGCCAATAGGAATTCCTATTAAAAGCGAAATAAACACAGCTATAAATCCAATAAAAAATGAAATTCTAGCACCAATCAACAACCTGCTTAATAAATCACGACCATATTTATCAGTTCCTAAATAAAATGTTTTTTGTTGAATGTATTGTTCAAAAGAAACAGGAAACTCTTTTGGTAAACCATCGGAGTATTTAATAACTTCTAACTGATTGTTTTTAACAGAAAATGATTTTATAGGTATTTCTGTTGATGAATTTTGCTTTCCTTCCATAAAAACAGAAAACCACGATTGTTGTTTTTTTACTTCTGAAGGAATACTTAATAGTTGTACAGAAAAACCAGGAGATTTCGAGTGAATTTCTAAATGCATTTGATTGGCAGAGTTACTGTTGTCTGGAGCTAAAACATAACAAAAAACAGCAATAAACCCGCATAAAATAATATATCCAAAACTAAACATACCTGTTTTACTATGTTTAAATTTTTGGATAGCTATTTGCCATAAAGATGTACCAGTATTATTATTCACTCTTTTGTATTTCTTTCAAGTTATTGATGTCAATACTTGATGGATTTTGAAAAACTTCCAAATCAAAATATTTTACAGAAGCTAAAATATGATCAAAAATGTTCGCCATAACACGTTCGTAATCTACCCAATTTTTTTCTCTACTAAAGGCATAAATTTCTAGTGGAATTCCGTTAGGAGTTGGCTCTAACTGACGAGACATTAACAACATATCTTGATTTATTTTTGGATGATTTTCAATGTATTTATCCAAGTAAATTCTAAAAGACCCAAAATTGGTTAAGTTTCTACCGTTTAATATTACAGATTTGTCAATATTGTTTTCTTCGTTGTATTTTTTTACTTCCTTGCTACTTTTTTCAATATAGTCAGAAATTAACTCAATCTTTTTAAAGCGCTCAATATCTTCATCGGTAAGAAAGTGAATGCTATTTATTTTAATTAAAATTGATCGTTTTATACGTCTACCACCTGAAGTATTCATTGTTCTCCAGTTCTTAAAAGAATCGGATGTTAAATAATACGTAGGAATGCTAGATATTGTATTATCAAAATTTCTAATAATTACAGAAGTAAGGTTAATTTCAACTACATCACCATCAGCGCCATATTTTTCCATGGTAATCCAATCTCCAATTCTAACAGTATCATTTACTGCTACTTGAATGCTTGATACAAAACCAAGAATGGTATCCTTAAAAATTAATAATAATACTGCTGAAAAAGCACCTAATGCAGTTAAGAATCTAATTAAAGGTTTTCCAGTTAATACAGAAAAAGATGATATAGCAGCAATAAGCCACATGATTACCATGAAAATTTGCACATAGCTCTCTAAGGGTTTGTCTTTGAAAGCATTTGTGGTACGAAGAAAATCTTTAACACTTAGTAGAATACTACGTATAAACCAAATAATAGCAAAAATAATGGCAATAGTAGCAATACGTTCAGCGTAGGTAAACAGATTAGGGAAATCGACTAAAATATCTTTTAAAAAATTAAAAACAATAGTAAGAATAACAATTCTTGAAAGGTTTAAAAAGGTTTTGTTTTTAATAAGCATATCATCAAAACTAGTTGATGTTTTTGCTGCCATTTTATTAACTGTTCTTTTTCCAACGTATCTAAAAAATTTGAATAAGATATAACCTAAAATTCCAAACATAATAAGATTTGCAAATAAATTTAGGTATGTAGCTAATGTTTCTGAAAGTGAAAGCTGTTCTTTAAAAATTTTATAAAAAAACTTGTTTAACATAAAGTAATATTCGTTTAAAATTTGCTGATTTCTTCACCTATTTGTAAGTCAAATTTTTTTCTAAACCAATATATAACAACATACAAAACAGGAGTGTCAAGAGCTGCTATAATGACTTTAAATAAAAAACCGCTAAGTAAAAGGCTACCAAAAATACTCCAAGGAAGTATTTTAAAAGAACTCAATAAAAATAATACGGTAAAAGTATCTATAAATTGTGACAAAAAGGTAGAAAAATTATTGCGAAGCCATAAATGTTTTCCTTTAGTTAATTTTTTCCAAAAATGAAAAATTCGAATGTCTATAAACTGAGCAGCTAAGTAAGCTAGCATAGAAGCTAGTACAGCAAAAGGAGAAAGCCCAAAAACTTTGGTAAAAGTTTCGTCGCCAATGGGAGAGTTATTAATTGCAGGAGCATAATCAGCTACTAAAATAATTAACATAGAAAAAAAGGAAGCAAAAATTCCTGATACAACAACTCTGTTGGCCTTTTTCTTACCATAAATTTCAGAAAGAATATCTGTAATTAAAAAAGTAATAGGATATGGAAGTATTCCAACAGACACTTCAAAACGAAATAAATTAAAAGGTTCCCAATAAAAAAACTTCTGAAAAATTAGGTTTGAAGTTACAAGAGAGGCTATAAATAACGAAGCTAAAACTAGGTAAATAAGTTGTGCTTGAGATTTTTGTTGTACAGTCATAAAACGAAGATAGTAATTTTAAAAGTTGTATGTTTGCAAGGTTAAATAAACAACAAAACAAACAAATGAAAGCGTATATTTTTCCAGGTCAAGGAGCACAATTTACAGGAATGGGGTTAGATTTATATGAAAACTCTCCATTAGCTCAAGAACTTTTTGAAAAAGCAAATAATATATTAGGTTTTAGTATTACTGACGTAATGTTTGAAGGTACTGCTGAAGAATTAAAACAAACTAAAGTAACACAACCTGCTATCTTTTTACATTCAGTAATTTTAGCAAAAGTTTTAGGAGACGATTTTAAACCAGAAATGGTTGCAGGTCACTCTTTAGGAGAATTATCAGCGTTAGTAGCTAATGGTGTATTGTCTTTTGAAGATGGATTAAAATTAGTTTCTAAGCGTGCTTTAGCAATGCAAAAAGCATGTGAAATTCAACCATCTACTATGGCAGCTGTGTTAGGATTAGAAGATGTTGTAGTTGAAGAAGTTTGTGCTTCGATTGATGGAGTTGTGGTAGCAGCAAACTATAATTGTCCAGGACAATTAGTAATCTCTGGAGAAATTGAAGCTGTTGAAAAAGCTTGTGAAGTATTAAAAGAAAAAGGCGCTAAAAGGGCATTACTTTTACCTGTAGGAGGAGCATTTCATTCACCAATGATGGAACCAGCTCGTGAGGAGTTAGCTGTAGCTATTGAAGAAACTACATTTAACGAACCTATGTGTCCAGTATACCAAAATGTGGTAGCGAAAGCAGTAACAAACCCTGCTGAAATTAAAGAAAACTTAATAGCGCAATTAACAGCGCCAGTAAGATGGACACAATGTGTGCAGGCAATGATAGCTGATGGTGGTACTGAGTTTGTTGAAGTTGGTCCTGGTAAAGTATTACAGGGATTAATGCGTAAAATTGATAGAAGTGTAGCTGCTAGTGGTGCTTCTTTAGCATAAATAGTAAAAACAGATAGTATAGAAAATCCCGTTCTTTTGGAACGGGATTTTTGTTTTGTGAAAAAGAAAATTGTTATCTAGCTAAAACACAATCTTCACAATCTTTAACTTCACCATAATAGGTTTCTCTGTATTTGTGTACCGTTTCCAGAGGTATAATATTTAAAAACATTTTTTTAATGTAGGTAACATTAGTATGAAGTTTACCCATTTTTCTTGAAAATCGTTTTTCCAAACGTGTTTCTCTTTTAATTTTAATCAATTTCATTATTCTAGTATCATTTAATTAGAGTACAAAGCTAATAGGCTTAAAGCGTGATGTCAATTAATAATCGTTAAAACATTAAAAATCAACTAATAAATGTGTGTTATTAAATTTAGAGTGTATTATTTTAAGAATATGATAATAGGTAGTAGAAATAATTCACAAATTAGAGGTGTGAAAAAGCTGTTTTTTGCTAAAATGAATAAAAAATCACTCAAAAATGATTAAAAACAACCAAAAATGAGTGATTTTTTGTCTTTTTATATAAGAAATCTTAGCTTCTGATATCTAAGGTTTGGAATATTTGTGCTTTTTTTGGAGCTAAAAGAATTAAATAAATTAATAAGATTACTCCTAACAATAAAAAATCAGGTTTTAAAATTAAAATCAAAAAACAAGCACCTTCAATAATAGCCCATCTAGCTATAGAAGCAGACTGATAAATAGCAAGTTTCTCTTCATTACTAGCATCTTTTTGAATGTTTCTCAACATGTTTTTAAAGATGAAGTTACTAGCAACATAAGCTATTGCAGGAATAAATGCATAGAACAAAGATGAGTCATCAATCACCATGTCAAACATGGTCTTGAAATTACCTAAAAATGTAAAAGCAAGAGTAATTCCAGTAATTAAGGCAAGGTGAATAATTTTTAAAATTTTAATTTTTTGATTCATAAGATTTCAATCCAAATTATTGAATAAAATCATTTACAGTTTTAGAGATAAATGTTAGCTGCTCTTCATCTAATTCTGTATGCATTGGCAATGAAATAACTTCATCTATTAATTGATTGGTAACAGTGAAGTCATCTTCATTATATCTATCATCTTGATATGCTTTTTGAGCATGTAACGGAACAGGATAATAAATAGCATTTGGAATTCCGTTATCTAATAAATGTTGGTGTAACTCATTACGTTTTCCGTTAGTAATTCTCAATGTATACTGATGGAAAACATGCGTTGTAAAATCGCTAATAGTTGGTGTGATAATATTTGGGTTGTTAGCAAATGAGTTTGAATAATATTCAGCAGCTTTTCTGCGGGCATCACAATAGCTATCTAATAAAGGTAACTTAGCTTTTAATACAGCCGCTTGAATAGAATCTAAACGAGAGTTTACTCCAACTACATCATGGTAGTAGCGTTTGTACATTCCGTGATTAACCATTCCGCGAAGTGTATGTGCTAATTCATCATCATTGGTAAAAATAGCTCCACCATCACCATAGCAACCTAAGTTTTTAGAAGGGAAGAAAGAGGTAGTACCAACATCACCAATAGTTCCTGCTTTCTTCTTCGTTCCGTTAGAAAAAGTATAATCTGCTCCAATAGCTTGAGCATTATCTTCTATTACTAATAAGTTATGTTCTTTAGCAATTTCTAAAATAGCTTCCATATTAGCACATTGTCCGAATAAATGAACAGGAACAATAGCTTTTGTTTTAGGGGTAATTGACTTTTTTAGAGCTTCAATGTCAATATTAAAAGTGTCAGGTTCAACATCAACTAAAACAGGAGTTAATTTTAATAAACCGATAACCTCAACAGTTGCAGCAAATGTAAAATCAGCTGTAATCACCTCGTCACCTGGCTTTAAACCTAAGCCCATCATAGCTATTTGTAACGCGTCAGTACCGTTAGCACACGGAATCACATGTTTAACACCTAAATAATTCTCTAAATCTGCTTGGAATCCATGAACATATGGTCCGTTAATATATGCTGAAGAATTTAAAACTTCTTGAATAGAAGTATCAACTGTCTCTTTTATTTTTTGATATTGACTTTGTAAGTCAACCATTTGAATTTTTCTCATTTTGACATGATTTTATAAACATCAAAAATACAAACTATCTTTGATTGTTACGAGGTCTTTAGGCAAAATAATATCTATTAAAAATTCAAAATTTAATAGATATATTTAAAACAAGAAAGACGAAGTATCGTTATTTTTACCAAAGATTATTAATTAATGAAAGAATCTAAACGTAAAATAGCTTTTAAGGTTTTAGTGGGGTATGCTACCCTAGCGGTTTTAGCGGTTATTTCAGGAATCTTGTTGTTTTCTGAAATAAAAACATACATAGAGATACAAAAACAAGGAGTTTCTGATAGGAATAATATTATACAAACAGGAGGGTTAATTGCTGATATATATGAAAATGAAAATTTAGGGAGAGCCGCCATTCAGTTAAATTCTTATAAACGATATAATGAATATGTTACCGAGAATAAATTATTGTTGAAAAAAATTGACTCACTTAACTTCATAGCAAAAGACGTATCTAAAACATTTATTTTAGACAGTGTTAAGCTGGTTTTAAATAAAAAACGAAAAAACATAACAAGTTTAAGAAGGTTAAACCAAAGGAATGCTTCAGAAAAATCAATAGATGAGGCTATAGACAAGCTAGGGTCTATAGATTCTTTATTAGGCAAAGGTTCAGTAAAAGATCTTGTAGATAATCCAGATGTTTTTAATAAGAAAACTGGATTAAGTTTAGAAAAGTATTTACGCCTGTTTGATAATGAAGAAGAAGGAGAAGAGAAGCCTGTTAATGTTGAAGAACAAAAGAAAATTGACTCATTAGTTTCTGCATCTAAAGAAATACTTCAAAAAGCGCAGAGAGAAACAGTTATTAAACGTAGATTTTTGAGAATAAAAGAGAGAGAATTAATTGAAAATGATATTATAATTTCAAGAAAATTACGAGAGGTTTTAAATGTACTAGAAAAAGATGTTATTGTTAATGCTAACATAGCTCATAAAAAACATGAAGAAACGTTAGAACGTAGTAGAAACATAATTCTATTAGCAGCTGGAGTAGGTTTTGTAATAATTATACTTTTTTCAATAATAATATTAAATGATTTTTGGAGGAGTCAACATTATAGGCAAGAATTAGAAAGTGCAAATGCAGTTACTTCTTCACTTTTAAAAAGTAGGGAGCAACTAATATCCATGGTAAGTCATGATTTAAGAACTCCTTTAAGCACAATTACCGGTTTTAGCGAGTTATTACAAAAATCAATTACTAGTACTAAAGAGAAAAATTATGTGGTGCATATACAAAATGCATCGGTTTACATGGGACAGCTTGTCGGCGATCTTTTAGAATTTTCTAAATTAGAGAATAGTAAAATAACTATTGAAACTATTCCTTTCGATTTAAAAAGAAATATAGAGGAAGTAGCTAATAGCGCTAAAAGCCTTGTTCAAAATAAACCAATTTCAATAAATGTAAATCATGATGAAAATATAAATTCATTAATTGTTAGTGATCCTTTTAGAATAAAACAAATACTATATAATTTAGTAACTAACGCATGTAAGTTTACAAAAGAAGGTTCAATAACAATAAAAAGTAAGTTAAGAAGCGTAAAAGAAAAAAAATATATAGAGATTAGAGTGATTGATACTGGAGTTGGAATTGGAAAAGATGAACAAGAAAAAGTTTTTAAAGAATTTACGCAAGCACATGAAAAAGAGAATAGGCAAAATGGATTTGGGTTAGGTTTGACCATTTCTAGAAGACTAGCAGAACTTTTGGGAGGATCTTTAACTTTACAAAGTAGTTTAGGAAAAGGCAGTATATTTTCGTTGTTCGTGCCTATTACTTTTGCTGAAGAAAAATCAAATATAAAAGAGATAAGTTCACAAAATAAAAGTCTTAATATTAATGCTATAATAGTTGAGGATGATGCTTCTTTGAGAATACTTTTGAAAAATGTTTTAGAAGAATTAGGAATAGGGGTAACTTCTTTTAGTAATGCGCAAGAGGCACTAAGTAGAATAGATAATATTATCTATGATTTAGTGCTTACAGATATACAACTTCCTAAAATGAATGGTATTCATTTTATGGAAACCTTAAAAAAACACAAATCTTACAAAGGTCAGCCCATTATAGCAATGACAGGGAGAGCAAATTTATCGGAGAATGAATATGTTAAAAATGGTTTTTCAGATGCCATAATAAAACCATTTCACGCTAAAAAATTGGAAGAAATTTTACAGCGATTTTTTGATTTCAAAGCCCAGGAAAAAGATGTGGTTATTAGTAAGATTGACAACGAAATAACAACAAATAGCTTTGATATTACTTCCTTGAAAACATTTTTGAATAATGACGAAGTAGAGATAAAGAAAATATTAAAATCTTTTTTAAAAGATACCGGAGAGAATTTATTGCTATTAAAAGAGTTAGTGAAAAATAATGATGTACAAGGGTTTAATGACGTTAGTCATAAAATGTTGGGAATGTTTAGGCAATTAAAAGCTACTAAGTTAATAACTTTTTTAGAAGAATTTGAGGTTAGTAAAGAGATAAATAAAACCTCATGGAAAGATTTTGAAAAAGAATTAGAAATCTTTTTAGTAGAAATAAAAAAGTATTTTAATTGATTATCAAAAGAGCGTAAAATCAATTTAATCAGTAGTAGTCTTTGTTTAGCTAAGATTGTTAAGTTATCTTGAGAAAATACTTTAAGAAAAGTAACAATTTATTTACATAAAAATTTGGCAGTAATAAAACTATAATATACATTTACGCCACATAAGGCAATATTTGTTATCTTCTTTCTTCTTTTAGAATGGCGCCAAAAATAAAAAAAAGAGAAGGTTTTATATTGTTTAAAGCTTTCTCTTTTTTTATTGAGAAAGCTCTAAAAAGTATTTTAAAATTAATTATTAAACCCAAAAAAAAGAAACTATGGGATCATTTAGAGCAAGTTTCGAATTCGCAGGAAAAGAATTCGACGTATTAGAAGCTGAGTACAGCTTAAACAGAAACACAGACACAAAAGGTAAGCCATCTTCAAGTGTAAACGGAGGAAGAGTTACTTTAACTATTGAATCAACATCAGATACTTCTGTTATCGAGGCAATGGTGAATAGCCAGTTTAAGTCTGTAGATGGAAAAATTGTTTTCAAGAAAACAGATGAAGATTCAAAAA
>NZ_JBECOV010000018.1:0-48556 GCF_040104435.1 Tenacibaculum sp. SSH1-16 | reverse complement strand
ACATTTGAAAGAGGAAATATTACAATATATTTATTATTATAATCAAGAAAGACCACACCAAAGTTTAAATGGTGTGGCTCCTAATATTTTTAACCAAAATTGTCAACGAATTAGTTAACCTTTACAGCAATGACAATATCATTCTTTTAAAGTAGAGTGTTAAAATTTTGAATTTATCCTAAAAACCTACTATATTAGGCACTTGATTACCCCATCCCCCAAGAGTTATTTTGTAATTAAAAACCCTATTTAATATGGAAAACAAGTACTTAAAAGAAACCGTAATGAGTTTAAGCCCTGATGGAGATACTGAAATTACTGAAGGAGGAAGTGATACTGGAGGAAGTGGTGGTAGTAGCACAGGTAATACAGGTGGAGATTAATTTCCACTTGACAAACACTTAATACACAATTTAAGATTAAAACCATTACTTTTGACTAGTAATGGTTTTACTTTATAACTATGAAAAGTTTCCTTTTTATTATTTTATTTTCCTTCTCTTTTCTTTTTACCCAAGGAACTAAAGATTTTTTATACAAAAGGGATACACTAATAGAAAAAGGAAGGCAAGCCTACTTTAGTAAAAAACTCCCTCTATTAAAAACAATTACAAAACAGGTTGACTCATTATATCAAAAAACGAACGACTCTATTTTGTTGGCTAAATATTTTCATTTTAAAGCCTTACAAAATAAGCTTACTTATACTAATGACAGTGCCTTTTACTATTATCACCTTTCAAAAGACATCTCTAAAAAAATAAATGACTCTTTAGCAGTTGGAAGGCGTTTATTAAGTTTAGCTAACTTACAACGAGAAGCTAAAGATTTTTTAGGAAGTGAAATAAGCTCTATCGAAGCCTTGCAATACTTAGAACCTATTAAATCCAGTGTTTATTTAGAAGCTGTTTATAATAATTTAGGGATAATTTCTGAAGAGCTAAAAAGAAAAAAGGAAGCATTAGCTTATTATAATAAAGCGTTAGCTTATAATAAATTGAATAAAAACAATATTAGTTATTTATACATTATAAATAACTTAGGTTTCTTGCATCAAAGTCAAAAAAAATATCAAAAAGCTATTTCTTTCTTTAAAAAAGGTTTATCTCAAGATAGTATTAAACAAAAATACCCTTTGCAATATGCTTTGTTGTTAGAAGGTTTTACTTTTAGTAACTATTCATTAGAAAAACAGGAAAACACCTTACAACAATATCATGAAGTATTATCCATCAGAAAAAAACACGGAGAGAATCGCGAGTTACCCACAACTCATATTAATATTTCTAATTATTATAAGGACCTTAACAAACTACAAAAAGCTTTATTTCACGCAAATGAAGCTTTAAAATACGCAAAACAGACTCATAATAATCAACGCTGGTTGGGTGCTCTAGATTTATTATCTGACCTTACATCTGGTAATGAGTCAGCAAACTATCTAAGAGAATATACAACTCTAAATGATAGTCTATTCCAAAATGAACGCAGGTTAAAAAATCAGTTTGCTAAAATTAGATACGAAACCGATAAGAAAGAAAAAGAAAATGCTATTTTAAAAACGGAAAACCAGCAAAAGCAAACAGAAATACTTTATCATAAACAACAAAAAACCATAGGGTGGCTAGCTGCTGCAGTTGGACTTTTACTATTTAGTTTTAGTGTTATGTTTTATTTTCAACGTAGAAGAAAGTTATTATATCAAGCTCAACTACAACAGGTACAAGTAAGAGAACATGAACGCCAACAAATAGCTAAATCTTTACATGATGAGGTTGCTGGTGATTTACGCTTACTACATCGTAAATTAGAGAAATCTAACTTATTAGAGGAAGCTCAAAAATTAGATGCAGTAAAAGAAAATGTGCGTAATTTATCACATCAACTAAGTAGTGTTAGTTTTGATAAAGTTTCCTTTAAAAATCAAATTATCAATTTAGTGAGTGATTATTTTGAACCTGATTTTAAAATAAAAGTGAATGGATTGCAAAACTACGATTGGACGACAATTAATAATTCTATTAAACGTTTACTTTACTTAAGTATTCGCGAAAGTATACAGAACTGTAAAAAACACGCAAAAGCGAGTAAAATAACTATCAATTTTTCTGTACGTAAAAAATACGTACATTTGGGTATTATTGATAATGGTATTGGCTTTAATACCACCGTTAATAAAAAAGGAATTGGTTTACAAAACCTACAAGAACGCATTGAAGAGTTAAATGGTAAATTAACTATTAATAGTGAAGTAGGTAAAGGAACCCAAACCAGTATTCAAATACCCTTAAATGGCTGGACAAACAAAAATACTTTTAGTTGATGATCATCAATTGATTTTGGAAGGAATTCTTTCATATCTAAAAGATATAGATAACTTAGAAATTGAAACAGCTAATTCATGCGATGAAGCTTTTTCTAAAATAAAATCAAGTTTAAGCGAAAATCCATTTCATATCGTTTTTACCGACTTGAGTTTTGACAACCAAAACAAAAATGTTATTTTAGATGGAGGAGAAGCTTTTATAAAATCTATACTTAAAGAAGCAATTCCTATTAAAGTAGGTGTAATTACAGGACACTCTGAAACAAATAGAATTTTTAATGTTATACATAATTTAAACCCTTCTGCCTATATTTTAAAGGGAAAGTGTAGCACAGATGAACTAACCTTTGCTATTCAAAAAATGTTAAAAGGTGAAATATACTATACGCACGAAATTCACCAAAAACTCTTAAAAAGGGCTTTAGTTGAAATACAAATGGATGATATTGCCATCCAAATTTTAAAAGAGCTACCTAAACATGCTAAAATTTCTAACTTAGAAGGCTTAATTAAAAAGGACGATGGATCATTAATAAAAGTCAGATCCATAGAAAGCAAACTATCTAAACTAAGAACAGACTTACAAGCCAATAATAATACAGACCTGGTATTAAAAGCAAAAGAATTAGGAATTATAGATTAAGCTTAACCTCTTTTGCGGAAATACACATTTATTTTTGCGGTTATCCCATTTTACAAATTACAACTAAACAGTAATTTCGCAATGGAATTCAAACCATTGTTGGGAAGAATCTT
Organism: Tenacibaculum sp. SSH1-16; assembly: GCF_040104435.1. Taxonomy (NCBI): domain Bacteria; kingdom Pseudomonadati; phylum Bacteroidota; class Flavobacteriia; order Flavobacteriales; family Flavobacteriaceae; genus Tenacibaculum; species Tenacibaculum sp. SSH1-16. Next base: position 45,474 of record NZ_JBECOV010000018.1, on the reverse strand, counting down.
GAAAAGAGAGAGAATGTAAAAAAAGCCTTTAAATATTTAAAGGCTTTTTTATGCTATCTATCTCGTCCTAAAATATGCTATTGTAAAATTGACTTATTTTTTCTCTTGCGGAAAACCACACATTTTTTTGCGGAAATACCCTTTTTTAACCTTTAATCTCTCTTTACATTTGTGACATCTTCTTTTCAAGATTAATTGGAAAAAGACATTTAAGGGGAATAATGAACCTTCTAGAAATTCTAGAAGGTTTTTTTTATGCTATTTCGGAAAATTGCACTTTTAACTTCGGAAATCCCTTTTTATACTCCTGATTATCAGTATATATTTGACATGTTCATTATTTAATGACAATTAATTAAAGGGGAATTAATTAAATCATTTTAAAAATGGGGAAACTACTATTACGTAAAATGAGCAGAGGTTTTAACACTTTACTTTCAGTTCTAGCCGAATTCGGTAAAGGTGCTGGATATGCTCTAAGACACTAAAAGTTAATTAACCAAACTTAAACGTGTAAACCTTCTAGAAATTCTAGAAGGTTTTTTTTATTACCATTACTAAAATTGTAAATTAGGCGTTCAATCATTTTAAGCCTAAATGACTCAAAAATATATTATTGCTCTAGACCAAGGAACAACTAGTTGTCGTACCGTAATTCTTAATAAAGAGGAAAAGATTATAGCAAAAACTCAACAAGAGTTTCAACAAATATTTCCACAACCTGGTTGGGTAGAACATGATGCTAATGAAATTTTACAAACTCAGTTAAAAACCTTACAACAAGCTATTGAGCAGGCTCAAATATCACCTTCACAAATAGCAGGAATAGGTATTACTAATCAGCGTGAAACAACTGTAGTTTGGAATAAAAACACAGGTAAACCAATATACAATGCTATTGTTTGGCAAGATAAAAGAACAGCTGATACTTGTGAGTTACTCAAAGAAACTGGACTCGAAAACTATGTGCGTAAAACTACTGGACTGGTAATTGACAGTTATTTTTCTGCAACTAAAATTCATTGGATCTTAAATCATGTAAAGGGAGCTCAAAAAGAAGCTGAAAAAGGAAATTTGTTATTTGGAACTATTGATTCTTGGCTTTTATGGAACTTAACCAATAAAAAAGTTCATGCAACAGACTATAGTAATGCCTCACGTACCATGCTATACGACATAAAAAACTTGTGTTGGGATGAAACTTTAGTAAAAGAACTAAACATTCCAATTTCAATGTTACCTGAAGTAAAACCCTCATCTTTTCATTTTGGAAACTACGAATTAGAGGGAGTTCAAATTCCAATTGCTGGAATAGCAGGAGATCAGCAATCTGCTTTATTTGGACAAGCATGTTTTAAAAAAGGAGAAGCAAAAAACACCTACGGAACAGGGTGTTTTATGTTAATGAACACAGGTAAAAACTTAGAATATTCTGAAAATGGTTTAATTTCTACAATTGCTTGGGGAATTAACAACAAAGTGTATTACGCTCTTGAAGGAAGTGTTTTTGTTGCTGGTTCAGCAATTCAATGGTTACGAGATGGACTACAAATTATCAATAATGCAGAGGAAAGTGAACTTTTTGCTGAAGAAGTTACCGAAGAAAACCCTGTTTACGTAGTTCCTGCTTTTGCTGGCTTGGGCGCTCCGTATTGGGATATGTACGCTAGAGGTGCTGTTTTTGGTTTGACTCGTGATACAGGAAAAAATCACTTAATTAAAGCCACATTACAATCATTAGCTTATCAAACCAAAGATATTTTAGATGTTATGCAAAAAGATAGCATGCTTCAACTCTCTTCTTTAAAAGTAGATGGCGGAGCATGTGCTAATAATTTACTGATGCAATTTCAGGCAGATATCTTAAATGTAGCTGTAGAGCGTCCTGAAGAAATTGAGACCACCGTAATGGGAGCTGCTTATTTGGCCGGTTTCTGTGTTGGTTTTTGGCAACAAAACGATATTGTTAACAAAAGAAAAATAGATAAAACATTTACTCCTTCTTTCTCTAAACAAAAAAGAGAAAAATTATACCGTACTTGGCAAAAAGCTGTTGAACGTACTAAAGATTGGATTGATTAAAAATAAAAATCATGGCAAAGTTTTACGATAAAATAACAACTAGAATTCAACAGTTTATTGAAGCACAAAAGCTCTTTTTTGTTGCTACAGCAGCAAAAGAAGGACGAATTAATCTTTCTCCTAAAGGAATGGATACCTTTAGGATACTTAACGAAAATACAGTAGCTTGGTTAAGTGTTACAGGAAGCGGTAACGAAACCTCTGCACATTTGTTAGCTGATAACCGAATAACAATTATGTTTTGTGCTTTTGAAGGAACTCCAAACATACTAAGACTATACGGAAGGGCAGAAGAAATTCTTCCAACTTATAATAAATGGGAGAATTATGTCAAGTTGTTTCCTAATTTTCCAGGTACTCGTCAAATATTTATTGTGTCTGTTGAAAGTGTACAAACCTCTTGTGGAATGTCTATTCCTTTTTATGAATACCAAGGAGAACGAAATCAATTAAATGATTGGGCTATTGAAAAAGGTGAAGAAGGAATTAAACAATATTGGAATGACAGAAACCAAACTAGTATCGATGGCTTTGATTCTTTATTAAAAGAAGAAACATCTTCTTAAATTATTTAAAAAAATATCTTCTTTTTTCAAAATCCTGATAAAAATCATGTTTTTACTTAAACTATGCTTGTACTTTTGAGACAGTAAAGTATAAGAAGAAATGGTACAATTAATGAACATCCCAATGGTATCTTGGACAAACGGAACCATTATGATGGTTATTTTCGGTTTGGTTTGTATAGGTTTAATAACCGCTCTTTTAATTCTTGTTAATGGTGGCAAGAAGAAAGAGTAGGTAAATTTAGTTTTAATAGTTGATTGAAGAAGCACTCTTTAATAATGTGTTAGTGGTTTAACGTTTGAGTGCTTCTTCTTCTTTTTATTTGAATGCGTTTAATCCTGTGATATCCAATCCTGTGATTAATAAATGTATATCGTGCGTTCCTTCGTAGGTTATTACACTTTCTAAATTCATTGCATGTCTCATAATTGAGTATTCTCCAGAAATACCCATTGCACCTAACACTTGTCTTGCTTCACGTGCTATTTTTAATGCCATGTCCACATTGTTTCGTTTCGCCATAGATATTTGAGCAGATGTTGCACGACCCTCATTTTTTAATACTCCCAATCGCCATGTTAACAACTGTGCTTTGGTAATTTCGGTAATCATTTCCGCTAGCTTTTTTTGTTGTAACTGAAACTGTCCTATTGGTTTTCCAAATTGTGTACGTTCTTTCGCATAACGTAACGCTGTATCATAACAATCCATCGCAGCACCAATAGCACCCCAAGCAATACCATAACGTGCAGAATCAAGACACAACAATGGTGCTCCTAACCCAGATTTATTAGGTAATAAGTTTTCTTTTGGAACTTTTACATTATCAAAAATTAACTCCCCAGTAATGGATGCTCTTAACGACCACTTGTTGTGAGTTTCTGGTGTAGAAAAACCTTCCATACCACGTTCTACTATCAAACCATGAATACGACCTTCTTCATTTTTTGCCCATACAACTGCTACATCACAAATTGGTGCATTTGAAATCCACATCTTTGCTCCATTTAACAAGTAATGGTCTCCCATGTCTTTAAACTTAGTCTCCATTCCTCCAGGGTTACTACCATGATTAGGTTCTGTTAACCCAAAACTCCCCATCCATTCACCAGAAGCTAATTTTGGTAAATATTTTTGTCGTTGAGCTTCCGTTCCGTAGTTATAAATAGGCCCCATAACAAGAGAAGACTGTACTGAAGCAGTAGATCGAATTCCACTATCACCTCTTTCTAGCTCTTGCATAATTAACCCGTAAGAAATTTGGTCTAACCCAGCACCTCCGTACTCTTCAGGGATATAAGATCCAAAAGCTCCCACTTCTGCCAATCCGTTAATTAATTCCTTTGGAAACTCAGCACGTTGTGCATATTCTTCTATAATTGGAGACAAGTTTTTCTTAACCCATTCACGAGCTGTATCACGAATAAGTTTATGTTCATCGGTTAATAAATCGTCTACTTGATAATAATCTGGCGCTTGAAATAAATCAGACTTCATAAATATGTTTTAAAATTAATTTTTACTAATTGTATAAGAGAAGTGTAAAATTAATCGTGGTTTGATTTTATGTGATTTCTTAAAAGAATTGTTTCAAAAATACTTAAAAAAATGGTTATTCGTGCAGGTTTGCGTATGTTTGTACTAATGAGATTTACTTTAGGAAAAGAGGAGCGCTTAAAAAGCAAAAAGCTCATAGGAAGACTATATGAAGAGGGAAAAGTGATAAAAGTTTTTCCACTAAGAATGGTATATGTACAAACCGAACATACCTCTAAGTTTCCTGCACAAGTTGGAGTTTCTGTACCTAAACGTAATTTTAAAAAAGCGGTGGATAGAAATCGTATTAAACGATTACTTCGTGAAACTTACCGTAAAGAAAAGCATACTATTTATGAGACTGTAGATAAACCGTATGTGTTTATGATTTCTTATCTTGCAAGAGATGAATGGAAATATGCCGATATTGAGCATAAAATGAAGAAATTATTAACACAATTTATTACAGAAGTTACTCAAGATGAAAAATAGAAAACTCCTTTTTTTTGGTTCACTTATAGTCATCTCCCTTTTCTTTTCTTTTCAATCTCGTTTTTTTGAGATTGCTAAACAAATAGAAATCTATAACAACCTTTTTAAAGAGTTGAACATTAATTATATTGATGAAATCAACCCTGGTGATTTAACTGACAAAGCGATAAAAAACACCCTTAAAAATTTAGATCCATATACTAATTTTTACAACGAACAAGATGTTGAAGATGCACGTATTCGTCGTGAAGGTGAATATGGAGGTATTGGTATTTCTACATTTTACACCAAAAGAGGAATTGTGGTTTCTGAAATTTATAAAGGTTTTTCGGCAGATAAAGCTGGCTTAAAAGCAGGTGATATTATTACCAATGTAAACGGACAAGAATTAGCTTCTTTGGAAAGAAGTCAATTTTCACAAATGCTAAAAGGTGTACCAGGAAAAGAGCTTTCTTTAAAGGTAGAAAGAAACGGTCAAACAAAAAGTGTGTCAGTTAAACTTGACAAAGTTATTTTAGACCCTGTCCCTTTTTACGATATGATTGATAACGAAACTGGGTATATTGTTTTAACACGATTTATCAGTCAAAAAGCTACCGAAAGCGTTGTCAACGCGTTTAGTGATCTTAAAAAAAGAGGGATGAAAAAATTGGTTTTTGACTTAAGGTACAATCCTGGTGGCTCTTTATTTGATGCAGTAAACATTACCAATTTATTTATTCCTAAAGGCTTGAAAGTTGTAGATACTCGTGGAAAAACTCAAAAAAACAGTAGAACCTATAAAACAAATAAAGCTCCTTTAGATGCTGAAATTCCTATTGTAGTTTTAATTAATGGTCGATCGGCTTCTGCTTCAGAAATTGTTTCAGGTGCTTTGCAAGACTATGACCGAGCTGTAATTATGGGGGAGCGTTCTTTTGGAAAAGGACTGGTGCAACGTTACTTTGATTTGAGTTACGGAACACAAATGAAAATAACAATTTCTAAATATTACACCCCAAGCGGACGTTGTATTCAAGAGTTAGATTATGCCAACAGAGATTCTAAAACAGGTAAAGTTCCTAAGTTTTCTGATACTACTCTTAATGAGTTCACAACTCAAAACGGACGAAAAGTATATGATGGTGGAGGGGTAACTCCAGATATAACAAGTGAGTTTTCTAAAAAAACAGAAGAAACAGATGATTTACTAAAATCAAGAGCAATATTCAATTTTGTAACAGATTTCACATATCAAAATCCTAATTTATCTACTGAAAACTATACTTTTTCTTCTTCTGATTTCAATAACTTTAAAGAATATTTACTTCGTAAAGACACTGCTTTTGTATCTAAAGAAGAAAAGCTTTTCCAAGAAGCATATGAATCAGTAGAAAACAACAAAAAAATCACTTCTGAATATAACGCGATTATCCAACAATTAAAAGCAGCTAAAGTTGCTAAAGTTTTGGTAAATGAAGATCTTTTATCAAAAGAAATTGAAAATGAAATTATTGAGCGTTATGCGTATAAAGAAGGAATGTATAAGCATTTATTTAAAAATGATATAACTATAAAAAATGCTGTTAACTTGCTAAATAATCCTAAAAAATATAGCAGTATTTTAAAAAAATAGCTTCTTTAACATAATTTGTATATTTGTACTTTAAAAACATATGTCAAAACCTATCCTAAAAGAACGTACAAGAGCCCAAGAATCTACAAATGCTATTGAGCGTTTATACATTTCAATGCGACACTTATTTAGTCGCGGTTTTTACAAACCAATGGGTGTTTCTGGTGAAACCTTACGAAAATCACTATTATCTTTACGACCAGAAATTTATGGTTCTATTGCAGAAAATAAAACTGAACTAAACGGACTGGTATACGTTATTGAACGCTTACCTGAAGGAATTGAAGAATGTCAGTTTATATATTTAACCGCAGATGAGGGATATCGTAACTCAAAATTTAAGGCTATCGTTCCTCCTAAAAGAAGGAGAAATTGCTATCGCATTGATAAAGATCAAATGAATATTGAAATTACTAGAGGACGCTCAGAAATTTACGATATTCTTACACACTTAACTTTTTTATTTATTGAATCTCACAAAATTAAAGACCGTGTAGTTTTTAATAATGGAGAAAGCTTTATTCGTGAATGGCTATTATTAGAAGATATTGTAATACACAATAAAACACTTACGGATGAAGAAAAAGATGTAATTGTTGTACATCTTGGTAATATTTTAGGAAGAACTTACGATGAGGTATATGATGCTTATAACACATTTTCAACAAAAGAGAACCCTAACAGGTTTTTCCATCTAATTTACTGGTTAGGTAAATTAGCTATTAATGAAACATTGTATGACCAAAAACGTTCTATTAAATTCAGTTCTGTTCTAACTCAAGAAATAGGACACCATTATTATGGAGAAATGTGGGCTAACAATATTAAAAAAGTATTGTTAGACAACGAGTTAATAGAACGTCCTATCCATATCATTAGTGCAAACATGCACAGTGTAATGAATAGTATTTACGCTCAAAATGCTTTACCAAAAGAAGCTAAAAAACATAAAGATTTTCAACTTTTTGAAGTATTGAGTAATGCTAATAGCAGTACTTTACAGTCTGCCGTTAAAAATTATGCTTCCGAAAACGGACTGATATATATCAAAGATACATCTGGGACTAACATTAATGTTCAGGTAATTGATACCCAAAAAATTAATTTTGAAACGAACTCTTTTAACAAAGTTAATTCTATTGGAAAAGACCCTGTAATTATTGTGATGGACTATGCCTTTGGTGAACAGGCTTTTGAAACTATGGATGAATTGTTAAAGCCTTATAAAACAAAAGGAGAAAAAATTCATTTAGATGTTCAATCTGTTTCTATCATGGGAAAAGCAGGTATTTTAGAAGGTGGCAAAGGAGATATTATGATTCCTTCTTCACATATTTTTGAGGGAACTGCTGATAATTATCCGTTTAAAAATGAATTATCAAAAGAAGATTTAGAAGGTTTTGGTGTTCACGTTTTTGATGGCGCAATGATTACTGTGTTAGGAACTTCATTACAAAATAAAGATTTACTACGATTCTTCCACGATTCAACTTGGGATGTAATTGGATTAGAAATGGAAGGTGCACACTACCAAAAAGCCATTCAATCTGCCTCGAAAATTAGAGGAAATATTTCAGAAAATGTAAAAGTACGTTATGCGTATTATGCTTCTGACAACCCGCTAGAAACTGGTGCTACACTTGCTTCTGGAGGTCTTGGAATGAGTGGAGTAACACCAACTTACGCTATTACACAAAAGATACTAGAACAAATATTTTAGTCGTAGAACGACTATCAAAAACTTAGTTATACTACAAAAAAGCATCATTTCACTTGAAATGATGTCTTTTTAGCTTTTTTATGCAATTTTAAAGACTGGTTTTGTTCATAGCCTTTTTTCTTATTTTATATTTGCACTCACAATACAACAACACACAACAATGAATATTCTAATTTTAGGATCGGGCGGTAGAGAACACGCCTTTACTAAAAAACTTTCAGAAAGCACGAAAATCAACAACCTTTTTGTGGCTCCTGGTAATGCAGGAACTGATGCAATTGCTAAAAATGTAGCCATTAATCCAACTGATTTTGCACAGGTAAAAGAAACCGTTTTACAACACGACATCAACATGGTAGTTGTAGGTCCTGAAGCACCTTTAGTTGAAGGAGTTCACGACTTTTTCTTAGCAGATGAAGAGTTGAAAAACATTCCTGTAATCGGACCTAAAAAAGATGGTGCTTTATTAGAGGGAAGTAAAGATTTTTCGAAGCAATTTATGGAAAAACACAACATTCCTACAGCTCGTTACCAATCTTTTACTACTGAAACCTTAGCTGAAGGAAAAAAATTCTTAGAAAGCTTAGGCGCTCCTTATGTATTAAAAGCGGATGGATTAGCTGCTGGAAAAGGAGTTTTAATCTTAAATAATTTAGACGAAGCCAAAGCTGAATTAGAAGAAATGCTTTCTAATCAAAAATTTGGAAGCGCTTCATCAACAGTCGTTATTGAAGAATTTTTAAAGGGAATTGAATTATCTGTTTTCGTTTTAACTGACGGAAAGAATTATAAAATCTTACCTTCTGCTAAAGATTACAAACGTATTGGAGAAGGCGATACAGGGCTAAATACAGGCGGTATGGGTGCTATTTCTCCTGTTCCTTTTGCAACGGGTGATTTTTTAACGAAAGTGGAAGAATTAATCGTTAAACCAACGATAAACGGTTTGCAAAAAGAAGGAATTGATTATAGAGGATTTATTTTTATCGGATTGATGAATGATAATGGAAATCCATCTGTTGTTGAATACAACGTTCGTATGGGAGATCCTGAAACAGAAGTAGTATTACCTCGTATACAATCAGATTTAGTCGATTTATTTGAAGGAGTTGCAACGCAAACTTTAGGAGAAAAATCATATGAGGTTACTCCACAAACAGCAACTACCGTTATGTTAGTTTCTGGTGGATATCCTGAAGCTTACGAAAAAGGAAAAGAAATTACAGGTTTTAATACTGTGGAAGATTCTATTGTTTTTCATGCAGGAACTACTTTAAAAGGTGGTAAAGTAGTTACTAGTGGTGGACGTGTTATGGCAATTACTTCTTTTGGAGATTCTATGGAAGAAGCCTTAGAAAAATCATACAAAAACATTGATAAAATAACTTTTGATAAAATGAATTATCGAAAAGATATTGGGTTCGATTTAAAATAAATAACAATAAAAAAAGGAGTTGATAGTCAACTCCTTTTTTATTTCATTGCTTTTTCTAGCGTAAACGAGAATTCAGAACCTTGACCATGTACACTCTTTAAAAGAATTGTTTCATTATGTGCTTCAATAATATGCTTAACAATAGAAAGTCCTAATCCAGACCCTCCTTGTTCACGAGACCTGCTTTGATCTACACGATAAAAACGCTCAAATAAACGTGAAAGGTGTTCTTGCTTTATTCCTTCACCATTATCATTTATTTTAATGATAAGCTTATGCTGGTTATAGGGTTCAACACTTACAGTAGTAATTCCTCCCACTCTACCATATTTAATAGAATTTACAACAAGGTTAATTAACACTTGTTCTATTCGCTCAACATCACCTTTTACCAAATGCGGAAAGTCATACACACGATCAAAACGCAATGTAATATTTCTCTTTTTTGCTTTCATTTCAAACAAGTCAAATACGTTTTGAATTAGCTCAATAATGTTAAAAGTTTGCATATTCATTTTCATTCCCTCTGTTTCTAACTTAGCAATCATATCTAAATCTTTCACAATTGAGGTTAATCTTTCCACTCCTTTATTAGCTCTTTCTAAATATTTTTCAAGAATTTCTTTGTCTTCAGCAGCTCCTTCAATAAGGGTTAAAATATAGCCTTGTACGGTAAAAAGTGGCGTTTTTAACTCATGAGCAACATTACCTAAGAAGTCTCGACGAAATGAATCTCGTTGTGTTAAACTAGCAATTTCTTCACTCTTACCTTCTACATATTCTTGTACACTTTTGGTTAACGCTTCTATATCTGTAGTTACTTTATTTCTTTTTAAGTCATTCACATCTAAAATAGAGATATCTTCATACATCTTTTTTACTCGTTGGTAAATAAAGTGTTCTGCTCTATATTGAATTACGAAAAAAGAGATGATAAACATTGCAATACCAAAAATTACAATGGTTATTACTCCTAAGCTATTTAATAAAAATAAATACGATAATACTGCTATAACTATAGATAATAGTGTTGAGTATAAAGCCGACCAAAGTGCGTAGTTATATGTTTTTTTTATTTTTTTCATCTGTTTATTTTCTATTGTTTTTAAATATCAGATGTAATTCGCTAATAGTTATCTTGCATAATATCAAGAATTATTATAGCTCATTTCATGATAAAAAAATAGATTGCTAGCTAGCAATCTACTTATTAATTTTTGAGTTTAAAAATTATTTGTCTGTTTCGTCTAGCACAAACTTGTATCCAACTCCTTTTACTGTTTTAAAATAGTGATCTCCTATTTTCTCTCGGAGTTTACGTATGTGTACATCTATAGTTCTACCTCCTACAACTACTTCATTTCCCCAAACGCTGTCTAAAATAACTTCTCTTTTAAATACTTTTCCTGGTTTTGAAGTTAATAAAGAGAATAGTTCAAATTCTTTTCTTGGTAAAGATATTTTTTCTTCTCCTTTAAAAACTACATATTCATCTCTATTGATGACTATATCTCCAATTTTTGTAGTAGTATCTGCTTTTTCTTCTGTCTTTAAACGACGTAATAACGATTTAACCTTACTTATCAGTACTTTTGGCTTTACTGGTTTAGTTATGTAGTCGTCTGCTCCAGCGTCAAAACCTGCTACTTGTGAGTAGTCTTCTCCTCTAGCGGTTAAAAAAGAAATTATAACGTCTTCGAGAGATTTTACGTTTCTAATTTTTTCACACGCTTCGATACCATCCATCTCAGGCATCATAATATCTAATAAAATTAAATGTGGAGTTACTTTTTTTGCTGTTTTAACAGCTTCTGCACCATTATTTGCAGTAAAAACCTGATATCCTTCTGATTTTAAATTGTATCCTACAATTTCTAAGATATCTGGTTCATCATCAACTAGTAAAATTTTAATGTCGCTAGTGTTCATTATTCATTTTTATTGTGTTACTCAAAAGTAATCATAAAAAAATAAACCCTTTATATGCATGCTTAACTTAACGTTCATTTAATATTTACTAAACTTTTGCTTAAAAGAAATACAAGAAATCTTTTGTTTTTCATTTTTTGTCGTTTTTGTATCTTTATACAAATTGTTTACTATGAAAATCATTTCTTCTCTTGGGGAAATTACTTCCAGAGCTAAAAATACTTTTAAGCGATTCCCTATAACATTGTTCTGGGCAATTGTAGGTACTTTATTTACGTTATTTGCAATTGAAACTGATACTTTTGATAATGCTTTTTACGGCAAGGTTATTTTAACTTTTATCTTAGGAGTTAGTTGGTTGATTGCAACTCGTTTTTTTGAAGAACAATTTAAAAAAGATAAAACTTGGATATTCTTACTAACTTTAGGTTTTCTAAGCCTATTCTATATTAGTATTGAGGTTGATGGTTTTGAAATTCATCAAAACTCAATCATTCGTTTTGCTCTTTACTTCATAACTGGGCATTTACTTGTAATGGTAGCTCCTTTTATGTTTAGTTGGAATAAATCTGCGTATTTTAATTATTTAAAATCCCTTTTTATAGCCTTAGTTAGAAGTCTTTTTTTCTCTCTGATTTTATATTTAGGAATTGTATTAGCACTTCTGGCTATTAAACATTTGTTTGCTATTGATTTTAAAGGAGAACGTTTTTTTCAGGTTTTTGTGTTTTGCATAGGAATTATAAATACCTGGATTTATCTTTCTGATTTTCCAAAAGATGTTCATAATCAACTTGCTATTAACTACACCAAAGCTTTAGAAGTATTGGTTAAGTACATCTTAATTCCGCTAGTAATTTTATACCTCATCATTTTATATGCCTATAGTTTAAAAATAGTAATCAACTGGAACTTGCCTAAAGGATGGGTTTCTTATTTAGTTATTGCTCTTTCTTTCTTAGGATTTATTGTTCAAATACTTATCAATCCTATTCAAAAAACTATAGATTCTCGCACAATTAAAAAGTTTTATCCATGGTTTTATTATTTATTATTACCGTTAATTGTTTTACTTTTTGTTGCTATTTTTAGACGTATTAATGAATATGGTATCACCGAAAACCGTTATTTCGTATTTATTTTAGCTTGTTGGATTTTGGTCTTGTGCCTCTACATGCTTTTTAGTAAACGTAAAAAAATTAAGATATTTCCTTTTAGTTTGGCTCTTATTACCTTTCTAGTTTCTTTTGGGTTTTGGGGCGTTTTTTCGGTATCAACAAAGAGTCAACTTCTTCAATTTGAAAAGGTATATGCTGACATTAAAAAAGATAACTTTTCTACCACGTTTGAAAAGAAAAATCAACTTCGTTCTATTATTAGATACTTAAACAATAAACATGAATTGCATAAAGTAAAGAACATCTTAGGTTATAACCCAAAAACAACTTTTAAAACTGATAATCGTTGGCAATTACAAAATAGATTAATGGATAGTTTAGATATAAAAGTAACTGATAATTCTAATAATATAAATAATTTACTTTTTGAAGGTTATTATAATATTGATGAGGAAAACCTAACTATTAATACCCAAAAATACGATGTATTAAAAAGGTTGTACCTCAATAGCTATGATAATGAAAATAAAATTCAGGGATATCGTTTTTATTTAAGTGAAAAAACAAACACCATCAGAATCTCAAAAGGTAATGCTTCTATAGGCGAAATTGATTGTTCTGAAATGATAAAAAAACTTAAGGCTCAACAAAAAAACTATAATATATCACCTAATTTAATGACTATTGAACAGCATTTTGAAATGTTGAATGTAAAACTTATTTTTCAAAGTGTTAGTTTATCTAAAATAGATGATGACGCTCTAGAAAGTTACTTATCTGGTGCTACTTTTTATGTTTTAATCAAAGAAAAAAATGCTGAATAAAATCAACTTACAAAACATCTTGTTTTTAGATATTGAAACCGTTCCTGAAGTAGAATTGTTTGCTGATTTATCTCCTGAAATGAAAGAGTTGTATGCTTTAAAAACACAATATCAACGTAAAGATGAATTTACTCCTGAAGAGTTTTACCATCGAGCTGGTATTTGGGCTGAGTTTGGGAAAATAATCTGTATTTCAGTCGGGTATTTTGTAGAACGTAAAGGTGAAAACCAACTTCGAGTTACCTCTTTTTATGGTGATAATGAACACAAGCTTTTGGTTGATTTTAAAAATTTGTTAGACACACACTTTAATCACCCAAACCATCTTTTATGTGCACACAACGGTAAAGAATTTGACTTTCCGTATATCGCACGACGTATGATTATCAATCAAATTGAATTGCCTAATAAACTCAACTTATTTGGTAAAAAACCTTGGGAGATTCCACATTTAGATACGATGGATTTATGGAAATTTGGCGATTATAAGCACTACACTTCTTTAAAATTACTGACTACTATTTTAGGAATTCCATCACCCAAACAAGATATCGATGGAAGTGAAGTTGCTAATGTATATTACCAAGAAAAAAATCTATCACGTATTGTTGAGTATTGTGAACGAGATACCGTAGCGGTAGCTCAACTTTTATTGCGGTTTTTAAATAAGCCTATGGTTGAAGAAATTGATATTATAAAGGTGTAATATCAACCTATTCTCCTTCTAATTTCATCGAAAGCTCAAACCAACGTTCTTCTTTTTCTTCTAAACTTTCTATAATTTCTTGTAGCTCTAAAGATTTTTCATTGATATCATCCATCGCTATTTCTCCGTTGGTAAATTGCGATTCTAATTTTACTTTCTTTTTTTGCAACTTTTCAATATCAACCTCTAATTGACCAAACTCTCGTTTTTCGTTATAACTTAACTTCCCTTTCTGTGGTGTTTTTTCTTGCTTTTCAGCTACTTTCTTTTCTTCTTTAGGTTCTGGTGGTAAAGAGCTTTCATATGCTCTGTAATCTGAGTAATTTCCTGGAAAATTCTCTACTTCTCCATTTCCTTTAAAAACAAATAAACCGTCAACTATCTTATCCATAAAATAACGGTCATGCGATACTACCATTAAGTTTCCGGGATAATCCAATAAGAAGCTTTCTAACACATTTAACGTTACTACATCTAAATCGTTGGTAGGCTCATCAAGAATTAAAAAGTTAGGGTTTTGAATTAACACCGCACATAAATACAAACGCTTTTGCTCTCCTCCACTTAACTTTTCAACAAAATCGTGTTGTTTTTTTCGGTCGAATAAAAAGCGTTCTAATAATTGAGCTGCAGAAATTCTTCTTCCTTTAGTTAACGGAATTTCTTCTCCAAATTCTTTGATGACTTCTATTACTTTTTGCCCTTCTTTTATTTGGATTCCTTTTTGAGTGTAGTACCCAAATTTTACCGTTTCACCTACAATTACCTTACCTCCATCTACAGGAATTTTACCTGTTAGTATATTTAAAAATGAAGACTTTCCTGTTCCGTTTTTCCCAATAATTCCTATACGTTCTCCTCGTTTAAAAACATAGTCAAATCCATCTAAAATAATTTTATCTCCAAAGTTCTTTTTTAATTTATGAAGCTCTACAATTTTGCTTCCTAAACGCTCCATGTTAATTTCTAACTGAACTTCGTGTTCTTTTCTACGTTGATGTGCTTTCTTTTTTATTTCAAAAAAGTCGTCAATACGTGATTTAGATTTGGTTGTACGGGCTTTGGGTTGACGACGCATCCAATCTAATTCTTTTTTAAATAAGCTTTTAGCTTTACTTAAATTAGTAGCTTCTAAAGCCATTCGTTCTTCTTTATTTTGAAGATAGTACGAATAGTTTCCTTTGTATTTATATAGTTTTCCGTTGTCTAATTCAATAATCTCATTACACACACGCTCTAAAAAATAACGGTCGTGCGTAACCATAAACAACGTAATTTTTTCTTTTGCAAAAAAGGCTTCTAACCATTCAATCATTTCTAAATCTAAATGGTTTGTTGGCTCATCTAGTATTAATAAATCTGGTTTATTAATTAGAATAATAGCTAACGACAATCGCTTCTTTTGTCCTCCAGAAAGATTTCCTACTTTTTGTGATAAATCATCAAGTTTTAACTTGAATAAAATTTGTTTGTATTGTGTTTCGAAATCCCATGCATTGTGTTGCTCCATCAATTCAAATGCCTTTTGATATGCTTCTGCATCATCAGGATTTTGCAATGCTTTTTCGTATTGCTGAATAATTGGAAGAATAGTGTTTTCTGTAGAAAAAATCGTTTCTTCAATGGTTAAATCTGGATTCAAGTCATCATCTTGCGCCAAATAAGCAATATTAATTCCTTTCCTACTTATAACTTGTCCTTCATCTGGTGTATCCTTTCCAGCAATAATATTTAAAATAGAGGTTTTTCCGCTACCATTTTTAGCAACAAAGGCTATTTTTTGATCTTTATTAATTCCGAAAGAAATATCTTCAAATAAGACCTTTTCACCATACGATTTTGCTATGTTTTCTACTGATAGGTAATTCATTCTCTATAATTTTATGCAAAGAAACAAAAAACCCGAGCAATTGCTCGGGTTTTATTATAATTAAAAGAAATGCTTTTATTTCTTCATTAATTTAATGGTTTCTGATTTTTTACCATCATTTGCTTCTAATAAATATATTCCTGTTTTTAAGTTAGAAACATTTACAGTACCATTAACTGTTTTACCTGTTAACACAACTCTACCAATGGTATTTGTTATTTTATAACTTACATTTTCGTTGCTTCCAAATTTTACAGTAACATTACTTACAGCTGGGTTTGGATATGCTATTAAGCTTGATTTTGCTTCCTTGTCTAATGGCTCAGCAAACTCATCACTTGTACCTGAAACTGCTACTGAAGACGATGAATTAACAATATTCACTGTATAATCTTCTACCTCTCCATCTGCAAAAGTTTCACAAGCTGTTGATGCTCCGTTATATTTCATAGAAACACGCATTCTTGTTTGTCCTAATAACGCGTCTGCTGGAATAGAGATATTAGCTGATCTGTTTGCCGCTGTACTAGACGAACCTAAAGAAGTTTGTTCACTAGCCTCAAAAGTTCCATTACGGTTGTAGTCAATCCAAACGGTAAAATACTCAGTATATGAAGAACCACTAAATCCTGCACTTACAATAATTTGATTGGTTGTTCCTTGAGTAACTGTTGCTATTTTGTTTGTAAAATCACCATATCCTCCATTTGCAGCAGTTGTATTGGTCATTCCTCCAAAAGAAACATAATCTATCCATTCATAAGTAACTCTATTTCCTTTTGAAGCACAATAAGTAACAACATTATCTAATGTAGTAACATTTACTGTATTGCTTGCTGCAGAAATATTCCCTGCTGCATCTGTTGCTTTTACAGAGAATGTATAAGCTGTATTAGCGGTTAATCCTGTTACGTTGTAAGATGTTGTTGTAACAGTTGTTAACTTAGTTGTTCCTTGGTATACATCGTATCCTGTAACACCTACATTATCTGTTGATGCTGTCCAAGATAAAGTTAACGTAGTTTGTGCTACACTTGATGAAGCTAAACTGCTAGGTGCTGTTGGTGCTTGGGTATCTGCTACAGCAGCTGTAATATTTACTGTATAATCTTCTACTTCACCGTAAGAGAATGATGCCTCACAAGCTGTTGGTGTTGCATTATACTTCATAACGATTCTCATTCTTGTAGCTCCATCTACCGCTGAACTAGGCACTGTAAATGATGTACTTACAGGAGTATCTTTCGATTTAGCTTTTGTCCAAACCGTTTCTCCGGCATCAGAAAAATCTCCATCTTGGTTGTAATCAATCCAAACTCCGTATCCTTCGTCGTATTTTGTTCCTGTCCAGGTTGGTGTGATCGTAATGGTATTTGATTTTCCTTTTTCTAAATCGGTAGAAATTCCAGTATGGTCAGAGTATCCATTTCCTCCTCCTGAAGAATTATCAATACTTCCTAACTGAACTCTTCCAATATACTCATCTGAAACGCTATTTCCTTTAGAGGTACAATACGTAATTGTTGCTGCTGTAGTAGTAGCATTTGCTGTATTACTCACTGCTGAAATATTTCCTGCAGCATCTTTTGCTTTTACAGTAAATGTATATGCTGTATTTGCTGTTAATCCGGTTACATTATATGAAGTTGTTGTTGAGCTTCCTATTTTAGTTGCTCCTTGATATACATCATACCCTGTAACACCTACGTTATCTGTTGATGCTGTCCAATTTAATGTTAAACTTGTTGCTGTTATAGAACTCGCAGCTAAATTAGTTGGAGCAGAAGGTGCTTCTGTATCGGCAGCTGCATTACTTGTAAATGAACCTGTAAACACTCCTCTACCATAAGTAGATGCAATTACTTTGTTTGTAACATGATCTCCACTTACGTTCCAGTAATCAAATGAAGTAACACTAACGTCACTCATTCCATTATACGCTTGATTCCAATTAGGGTTTGCATCATTAAAGTTAGATGTTGACCAAACTCCTAGTTGTGTTGCTAAAATAGCTTCTGTTCTATCTAATGGGTTCTGTAAAATATCTCTTACAGGAATATTTGGTAGGTTTCCTTCTTTACTCACCCAATTTACACCTCCATCTGAGGTAGCCCAAACACTTGTTACCCCGTAGTTATGCATTGTTACGAAAATATCATCTTCAGTGGCTCCGAATCTTACTGAAGATACCGAACCAACAAAAGGTGTATTGATATTTGACCATGTAGCATTAGAATTAGTAACATTTGTTAACTTTAATAGTTTACCATTCGCTAATCCCACAAACCATGCGTTATTTGTAAAAGGAGATGCTTGAAAAGCTGTTGGACTTGCGTCTAATAATGTATTTGTAATATTTCCTTTTGAATTTGATGCTACATTAATACTCAAAATTGATTTAGCCGAACTTGTTGATGCGTTCGATAATAGACGATTTGCATCATTATCATACCCCATTGGGTTTACAAAATCTCCTGTGTTTTGATCACTTGATAATGTTGTTGCTCCTCCTTGTCGTCTACCTAATCCATTCCAAGGTAAGTTAAACCTATATATTACGTTGTTTACATATGTAGCAATCATATAGTCTCCATCTTTATCAACGAAAGTATAGAATCCATCACCATCACTTAATTCAGTTGAACTATTAATTCCTGCAACTGCATTTCTAAATGCTTGTGTACCGTTATCTTGCGCACCTGCACTAAAAATTCCATTAACATCTCCTGCGCCATCAGGACCAATTCCTGCTTTTACAAACTGAGTTACATTATAACCTTTGTTTCTTACGCTAATTGTGCTTCCAGAATTTCCTGAATAATAGATTCCTCCATCATTTCCGAATAATATTTTAGAAGAGTCATTATTTCCAAAAGCCATTGAGTGTTGATCTGCATGAACACTTTGATAACCAAATCCTCCATACCAGTGTGATAATTGTGACCATGAAGAGCCTCCGTTTGTCGTTTTAAATAAATCAATACCTCCGACATACACTATGTTGTCATTTGTTGGATCTGCTTCAATTACTAAATCATAAAATGCTTGTCCACGACAAAAATCGTTTGCTGCAATTCCAGTATCTGCATCATTCGGTAACGATGTCGCACTTACTGTTGAAAAAGCATTGGTTGTTTTATAAATATGAACAGGCGCTGTACTTGTTGTACCTTGTGTTAATGCATAAATTTTATTTGCATCGGTAGCAGAAGGTTCAATCTCAACTCTATTAGATTCAGTTAATGGAGATGCAGCTGCTTCTGTCCAAGTACCTCCATTTGTAGAGCTAAACACTCTACCTCCGCCTTGACCTAAAGCAGAACCGATAGTTCCCATCCATAGTGTATTATTTGCACTTACTTCTAAATCATTAGCTATGTAATAGTAATCTTTTCCACCGAAGGTATACTTCATGTTAGCAGATTCTATTCTGTTCCATGTAGCCCCATTATCTGTAGATCGGTACAATCCTGCAGACTGTAAACCTAACCAATTTCTAGGACTAGAAGAATCTCCATACACATGTGCTCCTACTGCAACAAATAATTCTGTTGAAGCTCCATTATCCCATGCTAATACATCATTAACATAATGAATTCCTGATAAGAAAACATTACTTGCATTATGATTAATAATTGCTTCTCCAGCTGCTGGTATATTAACTGCATTCCATGTTGTACCTCCATCGGTAGTTACATAAACGCCATTTCCTACTACGTCTCCTGCTGTATATTGTTCTCCTGTACCTACATACCATCTGTTAGAATTTCTTGGATCTACTGTGATAGAGGTTACAGATAAATTTCCTGGTACATTTTGTACTCTTGTCCATTGTGAGTTCGCATTACTTATGTCTGTATTTTTCCATAAACCTCCACTTACTCCACCTGCATATACGGTATTGTTTGTAGCATCGTTTGGATCAAATAAAACAACTCTTGTACGTCCTCCTACATTGTTAGGACCTCTTTCTGTCCAAGAATTTCCATTGTCTCCAGGATTTTTTTGTTGTGCTCTCTTTTTTAACAAATCTTCTCTCAATCCTGCTAGACTTCCATCTTCCATTTTTCCTGTAGCTGGATTCATGGTAAGTAATTGCATTTGATCAAAATACCTATTAGGTGGTAACCCTCTAAGTTTTCTTTCTTTTTTCCCCCATTTTAACGATTCATTTAAAGGGCTTTCCTTTAAAAAAGTACTGTGTACTTTACGTTGTTCGGCCAGTTTATCAGCAACACTTTGCTTTTTAAGATAATCTGAACCAATAATTGAAATTGCTGCAACAGACAGTCCTCCAATCAGAAATTTAAACTTTTTGTTCATTTGAATTAATTTAATTAAATAATTAAGTTTTTATTTCCTAGCTCTTTTATAATACTACCTTTTCTTCGTCTCTTACCTTTTTGAATAGACTCATTTTTTAACCCTTTATAAACCAACTTTAATAGTTCAGCCACCCCTAGCTAAGTCAAAGATTTTATTCTCAATGGTATTTACAATTTAAAACAAGCAAAAGCCTGAGTAAAAACTCAGACTTTTGTTTTTCTTTAATGTTTTTAAAACTTACTTTTTAAACAGTTTTGTTGTGAGTAGTTTTTGTCCGTCATTTATTTCTAAAATGTACATTCCAGTATTTAATTTTGAAACGTCTAGATTAGAAGATTTTAAACGACCTTCTTTTATTACTTTACCCACAGTATTTATAAGTTTATAATGTATTTTTTCTGCTTTTGAAGCTAGTTTTACTTGTACAAAATCTGCTGCTGGATTAGGATATGTTAGTAAGTCTAAACTTTCTTTATTTCCTATTGCTTCTCCATTAATATTTGCTGCAAAACCAGCTATTGTAGTTACTGAAGAGCCAGAAGAAATGTTAACAGTATAATCTTCTACCTCACCGTAAGTAAATGTTTCACATGCCGTTTGAGCACTATTGTACTTCATAGAAACTCTGAGTCTTGTAGTTCCTGAAACATTCGATGGTATTGTAAAGTCTTCATAAATATCTCCTGCACTTGATGAAGAACCACTTAACACAACTTCTGTATCTTCAAAAATACCATCTTTATCGTAGTCAATCCATGCTTTCCAGTACTCGGTATAAGAAGAGCTATTAAATCCAGCACTCACATATAATCGATTAGCTTCTTGGGCTACATTCATAGTTAAGTTTGTATAATCTTTATAACCACCATCATTTCCTGTAGTGTTATCAACTCCTCCCATAGAAACTCTGTCAATCCATTCGTAAGAAGAATTGTTTCCTTGAGAAGTACAATATTCTACTACAGATACATCTTTGGTTGTAAAAGTGGCTGTATTACTTGCTGCTGAAACATTTCCTGCAGCATCTTTAGCTTTTACTGTAAAGTTATATGTAGTATTTGCAGTTAATCCAGTTAAGTTCATTGATGTACCACTACTAACAGTTCCTGCACTTGTAGCTCCATTAAATATCTCGTAACTAGTTACTCCGACATTATCTGTTGACGCTGTCCAACTTAATGTCGCTGTTGTTTCTTCAATATTAGATGCAGTTACTGAAGAAGGCGCTGTTGGTGCTTCTGTATCTGGTGTAGCATTTGTAATATTAACTGTATAATCTTCTACTTCACCATAAGAAAATGTTGCTTCACAAGCCGTTGGTGTAGCATTGTATTTTAATACAATTCTCATTCTAGTAGTTCCTTCGGTTGCTGAAGCTGGCACTGTAAATGATGTACTTACAGGAGTATCTTTTGATGCTGCTTTTGTCCAAACTGTTTCTCCAGCATCAGAAAAATCTCCATCTTGATTATAATCAATCCATACTCCATAACCTTCACTGTAAACAGTACCTGTCCATTTAGGAGTAATAGTTATTGTATTAGAATCACCAATAGATAAATCTGTTGAAATTGTAGTGAAATCAGAGTACCCACCACCACCGTCAGAAGTGTTATCTATGCTTCCTAATTGAACTCTTTCTATATATTCATCAGCAACACTATTTCCTTTTGAAGAACAATAATTAAGTGGTGGTGTACCTGTTGTCGTTACATTTAATGTTGCTGGTGTTCCTGTTCCACCTGCTGTACATTTAGCAGCTACAGATACAATATATTCTGTTCCGCTTAATAACCCTGTAGCATTAAATGTTGTTCCTGCTACATTTGTTGTATTTCCCCCAATGGTTACATCGTAAGAAGCTGCTCCTGAAACTGCCGTCCAAGCTACTGTAAATCCATTATCACCAATATTTGATGAATTTAAGTTTGTTGGTGCTGCTAAAGCACAAGTTTGTACAAATTCTTCTCCTACATTTACTGCATAAAAAGCATTTGTTGTTGAAATTACTTCTTGAGAGTTTGCTCCGTATAAATCGGTAGCTGCTTGAATTGCTGCTGTTCTTGCGTCAGCATATGTTGAATTAGCTGATAAGTAATTAGCTTCGGTACGATACGCTATTTTTGCAGCTTTTGCCATACCAATTCCAGTAACATTGTATGTATCAGACGCATCATTTGTTCCTGATCCTCCAACAGTTAATAAATAAAACCATTTATTTAAAACTCCTGAGTTTGTATGAACTCCACAGTAGTCATTAAATCTTGTAGGTGTTCCACAGTTTGGGTTCTTCCAATAAGTTCCTCCGTAAGTATCTGGTTGCCCTTGTGATTTTGGATCGTTCATAGAACGTAAAGCAGCAGAACCACTACGCCTGTCTATTTCGTCTCCAATTAACCATACAGAAAGGTCTGGGTTTGAATCATTCCCATTCCCTTTAGCAAAATGTTCTACTGCTGCTCCCCAAATATCTGAAAAAGCTTCATTTAAAGCTCCTGATTCTCTTTGGTAAGCTAAGTTTGCTGTATGGGTACAAACTGCGTGGCCTATTTCATGAGCAGCTACATCAATAGAAGTTAACGCATCAAAGTTTCCGTTTCCTTCCTGCCCATTAGAAGAACCGTCTCCATAAGACATTACCGAACCATTCCAAAAGGCATTATCATAGTTAGTATCAACATGTACATAACTTCTAATTTGAGCTCCACTGTTGTCATAGCTATTTCTATTGTGTTTTTGTAAAAAGTACTCATATGTCATTATAGCTCCCCAATGAGCATCTAAGGCTGCATCATCTTTATTTGCACTATGTTCAGCTGTAGTCCAATTATTATCATTATCAGTAAACTGGTCATAATTTGTAACATAGGGATAAGTAGAACCTGGAGCTTGGTTTTTTGCATCTCTTGTGTGGATTTTTCTTCCAGAATCACTTAAAATGTAGTTACCTCCACTTAGTGATGTTTCTATTGTTCTAGTTCCGCTGTAACGAGTTTGTGCAGTACCTGATGCTAATGTGGTAGTAATAGCTTCTGCTACTTTTTTACTTTTTTTAGCATGCTTAGTAAGCTCTCCTACATGACCAAATTTATCTGCATGCTTAATTATAGCGTTATAAAATAACGTTTCTCCTGTATGAGCATCTATGTATAAATACCCTCTGCTTAGCGGTTTTGTAGCAAAAATGTCGAATTTATAAGCTAGCCTTGCTTCTTTTTTCCCTATAACTTCTCTTGGAAGAATTAATAGTTCTCCTTTAGGTTTCTCATAATTATCCATTTCTTTAGCTGCTTCAGGAAATTCCCATAAATACTTTTCTGCTCCTGTGTGTGATAAAGCTTTTCGAAATGCTTGATCTTTGGATAATTTTGGGCTTATATCAACCTTTCCAACATCGTAAAACTCACCATTCATGCTCATTAAAGCACCGTTTTTTGCGTGGGCTGTATAAGTGGCAAATTCTACTTTTACTCCTTTAAATTTTTGTTGAAATTTCTCGTGTGTAAAACCTAAATCATCTCTATTTGATTGGATTTTTTGTAAGCCATCATTTTTAAATAGCTTTAATTTTTTTCTAATTAAATCTGGTGCCTTTTGTAAAGACAGTTTTGAAGATTTGTTGAACTTAAGGTGTTTTAACTCTCTATTTTCTTGGGCATTTATTGTATAAACTCCTGCGAATAGAAAAGCAGATAAAAACACAGTTCTTGCATAATTGTGTTTCATTTTTGAAGGGTTTAGTTAATTGATTTTAATTAAAAAGCCTGAGAAATAACTCAGGCTTTTGTAAGATTTATTTTTTAAATACCTTAGTAGTTAGTAGTTTTTGACCATCATTAACTTCTAAGATATACATACCTGTATTTAGTTTAGAAACGTCGATGTTTGATGAATTTAAACGACCTGATTTCATTACTCTACCAATTGTATTTACAATTTTATAAGTCATATTATCAGCCCTAGAAGCTAATTTTACTTGTATAAAGTCTACTGCTGGATTAGGGTATGCCATGAAGTCTAAACTGTTTTCATTACCCAATCTTTCTCCACTCACACTAGCTGAATGGTTTTGTCTTGTACTAGAAACAATATTTACAGTGTAGTCTTCAACTTCTCCATAAGTAAATGTTTCACACGCTGTTTGAGCAGAGTTATACTTCATAGAAACACGCATTCTTGTTGTTCCTAAAGCGGCTCCTGCAGGAACATCAACCGTAGATGTTAAGTTATTAGCACTTGATGAAGATCCTGTTACAACTTTTTCACTGCTCTCAAATGTTCCGTTTTGATTAAAATCAATCCAAACAGCCCAATGTTCTGTATATGAAGAGCTATTAAATCCTGCGCTAACAGTCATTTGGTTTGAACTTCCAACTGCCAATGTTGCTGTTTTAGAGGTAAAGTCTGCATACCCTCCATTATTTCCAGTTGCATTCGTCATTCCTCCTAACTCAACGTTATCAATCCACTCATACGAAGAATTATTTCCTTTTGAGTCACAGTATGAAACGGAGTTTGATAAAGTTGTTACGTTTATTGCACTACTAGAAGCAGAAACATTTCCTGCTGCATCTTTTGCTCTTACTGAGAAAGTATAGGCAGTAGCAGCTGATAATCCTGTTACGTTCATTGTAGTTGCTGTTGCAGACCCTATGTTTGTTGTTCCTTGATAAACATCATAACCTGTTACCCCAACGTTATCTGTTGAAGCAGACCAGTTTAGTGTTAATGATGTTTGTGTTACACTAGAAGCTGCTAAGTTTGTTGGTACAGTTGGTGCTGTTGTATCTGCTGTTCCTGCTCCTATTACTACTGTATAATCTTCTACTTCACCGTAAGAAAATGAAGCTTCACATGCCGTTGGAGTTGCATTATATTTTAAAACTATACGCATTCTTGTTGCTCCATCTGTAGCTGTAGCTGGCACTGTAAAAGATGTACTAACTGGTGTGTCTTTTGATGGTGCCTTTGTCCAAACTGTTTCTCCGGCATCAGCAAAATCACCATCTTGGTTATAATCTATCCAAATACCATATCCTTCATTGTACACTGTTCCTGTCCAAGTTGGTGTAATAGTAATTGTATGAGAAGTTCCTTTTGCTAAATTTGTTGAAATGGCTGTATGATCTGAATATCCATTTCCTCCTCCTGTGCTATTATCAATAGTTCCTAATTGTACTCTTCCAATATACTCATCAGAAACACTGTTTCCTTTTGAGGAGCAATAAGAAAGTGTAACTTCAGGAGTAGTAAAAGTTGAAGATGCACTATACGCTGAGTTTGATCCATCAGAACACTTACTACGCACCTGTACTTCATATTGAGTTAAAGCTGATAATCCGCTTAAAGATGTTGATGTTCCTGAAACTGCATTAGTTGTCCAAGATGATGTTCCTGTTTGGCGGTATCTTACATCATAAGTAGCTCCTGAAACTACTGTCCAAGAAACTGATGCTTCAGATGAAGTTACACCAGATACTGTTACTCCTGTTGGTACAGTTGCTGTACATGAAGTAGAACCTCCTGTTTTATCAGATAATGCTAAGCTCCTACGTACGCCACCAGATTCTAAAACAGCACGCATTCTGTTTTTTTGTCCAAGTGTATATAAATTCATACAAGAGTCATCTGAGTAATCCATATAATTTTCAACCATATCCTCTGAACCACAAGATGTGTGTCCTGTTGAGCATCCATAATTTGCAGCGTCAGACTCTGGAGTATCAGAAACAAAATCATCAACACCACAGCCTCCATCACCCCAAATATGTCTTAGGTTTAAAAAGTGACCTACTTCATGCGTAGTTGTTCTTCCTTTGTCAAAAGGAGCTGATAAGTAAAAACCTGATCCTTTATCTGAACTACCAAAATATTGTGGACTCATTACAACTCCATCGGTAGATGCACTACCTCCTGGAAACTGTGCATATCCTAAAATTCCACCACCAATATTACATACCCACATATTAAGATACTCAGAAGTATCCCATGGATCTACTCCTCCTTGTGAAGATTTTTTCATTGCATCATTAGTTCCCCATGAAGTTCTAGTAGAAGACTTTCTTGTTATTCCATTTGTTGGATTACCACTTGGATCAACTTGAGCTAAATAAAACTCTATTTCTGTATCTGCTGCTTGTGACCATTTGTTTGTTTTATCTGAATTAGTTCTTCTAAAGTCTTCATTTAAAACATCCATTTGTGATTGAATTTGTGCCACACTAATATTCTCTTGAGAATTATTATAAATTACATGGACAACTACAGGAATTTGAATTATATTTCCTACTATTTTTCCTTGTTGATTCTTCTTTTCAGCTAGTCTCCTCTGGGTAAAGGATTCTATTTCTTGCATTTTACTTTTTAAAGAAGGATTGAGGGATTGTCTGTACTCAAGGTTTTCCATTGAGTGGCAGTTTCTTTTTTCTTGGGCATACAAAGCACCAACAAAAAATAAGCACATAAGTGCTAGAGTAATTTTGTTTTTCATTTTGAAGGGTTTTTAATTGAGTTAATAAAATTTAAGAGCTTTTTTATTTCGACTCTTAATTATTTGTTAAAACATTGACAAATATACAAAAAAAGATAAAAAAATATCAATTTAAAATAGTTAATTAACTGTTTATATTCACTTTACAAAACAAAAACATTGTTTTACACCAATTAAACACTAGGTTTTATAGGATATAGAGAAAGTTTTTTATTATTACTCACTATCAAATAGTTATAGCAAAATCTTCTTTCAAGGAAAGAAAATGGAAATATTAATCGTATTTTTATTAAAATTTATAATTAATGCTTCAAGTTAAAGATTTAGAAATATCCTTTAAAAACTCTCTACCCATAGTTCAACAAGTTTCTTTTAGCCTTCAAAAAAACAAAATACTAGGAATTGTTGGTGAAAGCGGTAGTGGAAAATCAATAAGTTCTTTAGCTATTTTAGGATTACTTCCTAAAACTGCTTCCATAAGAGGGGAGATACTTTTTAACAAACAATCTTTGTTGGGTTTTAATGAGCAAGATTTTCAAAAAATACGTGGTAACCAAATAGCCATGATTTTTCAAGAACCTATGAGTTCTCTGAACCCTACATTAACTTGTGGTGTTCAAGTTGCTGAAATGCTACAACAGCATACACAATTATCTAATCAAGAAATTAAGGAGGAAGTTATTTCCTTATTCTCAAAGGTAAAACTTCCCAGACCTGAAACTATTTACGATTCGTATCCTCATCAAATAAGTGGCGGGCAAAAGCAACGTGTGATGATTGCTATGGCAATTGCCTGCAAGCCACAATTACTTATTGCTGATGAGCCTACAACAGCATTGGATGTAACCGTACAAAAAGAAATTATTTTACTTTTGAAAGAACTACAACAAGAGTTTGAAATGGGAATTATTTTTATTTCACACGATTTAGCATTGGTTTCTGAAATTGCAGATTCTGTTGTGGTAATGCATAAAGGAAAAATAGTAGAAAAGGGAAGTGCTAATCATGTTTTTTTACACCCAAAAGAAAGTTATACAAAAGCTTTAATCAACTCAAAACCAAATACAGAAAAACGATTAAAAACTTTACCTACAGTTAACGATTTTATTAATGAAACTATAAACTCTACAGTGTATACAAATGAGGAGCGCACTGCTTTTCATCAAACAATATATAATAAACCTCCGTTGTTAGAAATTATTGATTTGCATAAAGATTTTATCAGCAATGCTTCATGGTTTTCAAAACCAACTGTTGTAAAAGCCGTCAATGACGTTTCTTTTAAGATTTATAAAGGTGAAACTTTAGGACTAGTAGGAGAGAGTGGTTGTGGAAAAACCACTTTAAGTAGGACTATTTTACAACTAGAAAAAGCCACTTCGGGAAGTATTCTATATAACGGAAAAGATATTACTAAACTCTCGAGAAAAGACTTTAAAAAACTTCGAAAAGAAATTCAGATTATATTTCAAGATCCGTTTTCTTCATTGAATCCAAGAATTACTGTTGGTGATGCTATTTTAGAACCGATGAAAGTTCATAACATTTTAAATTCTAATAAAGAGCGAAAAGAATATGTCTGCAACTTATTAGAAAAAGTAGGTTTAGAAGCAACTCACTTTAATCGTTACCCACATGAATTTTCTGGCGGACAGCGCCAACGTATAGGAATTGCTCGTGCTATAGCTCTACAACCAAAACTAATTATTTGTGACGAATCGGTTTCTGCACTCGATGTATCAGTGCAAGCACAAGTATTAAACTTATTGAATCAATTAAAAACAGAATTTAATTTTACTTATATATTTATTTCTCATGATTTATCTGTGGTAAAATACATGGCAGATCAATTAGTTGTAATGAACAAGGGTAGAATTGAAGAAATAGCTGATGCTGACGAAATTTACCAACATCCAAAGACAAAATACACCCAAACTTTAATAGAAGCCATCCCAAAAGGGCTGTAACTTTTTTCACTGCGTTATTAATGGTATATTGCACCGTTAAAAACGAAAAGAAAGAATATGAAGATTATAGTACCAATGGCAGGAATTGGGTCTCGTTTAAGACCTCATACATTAACAACTCCTAAGCCATTAACAGTTATTGCTGGTAAATCAATTGTACAACGATTAGTGGAAGATATCACTTCTGTTGTAGATCAACCTATAGAGGAAATTGCTTTTATAATTGGACCTGCTTCTAAAGGGTTTCCTGCAGATACAAAAGATAAATTAATAAAAATAGCCGAAAACTTAGGAGCAAAAGGTTCTGTATACGTCCAAGAAGAAGCATTAGGAACTGCTCACGCTATTTATTGTGCTAAAGAATCATTAGGAGGTTCTTGTGTGGTGGCTTTTGCCGATACCTTATTTAAGGCTGATTTTACATTAGATGCTAACGCTGATGGGGCTATTTGGGTGAAGCAAGTAGAAGATCCTAGTGCTTTTGGTGTAGTAAAATTAAAAGACGGATTTATTACTGATTTTGTTGAAAAACCAAAAGAATTTGTCTCTGATTTAGCAATTATTGGTATTTATTATTTTAAAGATGCCGATAAATTATTAGAAGAGATAAAATATTTAATTGATAATGATATCAGACCTTCTGGTGAATATCAACTAACAGAAGCTCTAGAAGCTTTAAAAGTAAAAGGAGCCAAGTTTATTCCTGGAAAAGTAAATACTTGGATGGATTGCGGTAAGAAAGACCCTACAGTAGATACCAACAAACAAGTTTTAGGCTTTGAACAAGCAGACGGCAACAATTTAGTATCTGAAGACGTTGTATTAGAGAACGCTGAAATTATTCAACCTTGTTATGTTGGAAAAAATGTAGTGTTAAAAAACACCAAAATAGGTCCTTTTGTTTCAATTGGTGAAAACAGTGTTGTTGAAAACTCAACAATTACTAATTCTTTAATTCAAACAAACGTGCATATTTCAAATGCCAATTTAGATAATGCTATGGTTGGTAACCATGCAAAATACAATGCTAATTATACATCGGTAAGTATAGGTGATTATACAGAACTTACATAAAAACTCAATAGAAAAGAGAAGAGAGAAAAGAGAAAAAAAGTTTTTTTCTAAAGCAATACTGTCTTTTTTCTTTCTCTTCTTTTCATACTTTCTAAACGCTCAAGATAGCATTCCAGCATCAATTAACATTGCTGAAAAAAACAATATTGAATTTCAACAATATTTTTTTAAAGCGCTTTCAAACAAAGCTATTTTTAATTACCAAAAAGCTATACAAAATTTAGAAGAGTGTAACAGAATACTTCCAAATAATAAAGCTGTTTTATTTGAACTTTCTAAAAACTATGAAAAATTAGGTAGAAATCCTGAAGCTCTATCTTACATTGATTTAGCTTTAGAAACAGAACCTAATAATGTTTGGATGCTTAAACACAAAGTGTTTATTTTAAGAAAGTTAGCTGATTTTGAGGACGCTATTATTACGCAACAAAAAATAGCTACAACAAACCCAAAGAAAAAACAGTTACTTGTTTTCTTACATCTCCAAAACAAAGATGTTACCTCTGCTAAAAAAGTATTAACAGAGTTAAAAGAAGCTAAATTATTAAATGCCAGACTTCGCTCTATTGAAAGAAAAATAAATGCTCGAAAAACAACCGAGGCACAACCAAAAAAAATCACTGAAAACCTTGATCCAAAATCACTTTTTGAGAAAGAAAAATCTTATACCAATTTAAAAACGTTACTAGATAAGTTGGCCGCAAACAATGATACTGACTTATTAAAATACAGTGAACAAGGTTTAGTTCTTTTTCCTGCGCAACCTTTTGTATATTTAATGAACGGAAAAGCGTTTAATAACAATAAAGATTATAAAAAAGCAATAGAAACCTTACAGAACGGCATTGATTTTGTTATTGACAATAATGAAATAGAAGCTAAATTTTACTTAGAAATATCTAAAGCTTACCAAGGATTGAATGATATTAAAAAAGCCAATTCTTATAAAAACAAAGCTGAAAAGATTTTAAAATAGGTTTCGTTAGTATAAAATTTATGAAATACACCACTTTATTACTTATATTATTTTTAGGTTTAACTTCATGTAAATCTACCAAAAACGTTACTGGTGATGTCGTTATTAAAGAATTATCGGCACGCAAAGTAGCTAAAAAACATATTGCCTCAAATTTTGACAAAAAAACGGTAGATGCTCGTTTAAAAGTTAATTACAAAAACAATAAAGAAAGTTTAGGCTTTTCAGTAAGAATGAAGATTAAAAAAGACGAAGTTATTTGGTTGAAAGGAACCAAAATCATCTCTATTTTTAAAGCTAAAATCACTCCTACCAAAGTGCAATTTTACTCTCCATATGAAAAAAGCTACTTTGATGGAGATTTTATGATGCTAAAAAAATTATTAGGAACCGATATTAATTTTAAACAGTTACAAAGCATGTTATTAGGTGAGGCGTTGATGGATGTAAAATCTGAACGTCAAGAAGTTCAAATTCAAGAAAAATCATATCAATTGTCTCCTAAAAAACAACCTACTTTATTCGACTTATTTTTTTATGTAAACCCTAAACACTTTAAACTAAACAAGCAATTAATAGTAAACTCGTTAAAAGACCAACGTTTAGACATTAGTTATCCAAAATATCATAAGAAAAACACTACCTTTTTTCCTGAAAAAATTAACATAAGAGCTAAAGAAAAAAATAAGTTTACTATTATTGATATTACAACTCGTTCAGTAGAATATAACACTAAGTTAAATGTAAGTTTTAATATCCCTAACGGTTATAAAGAAATTCAATTATAATTATGAAGTACCCTATTTTTTACATCTCTTTTTTATGCCTATTTTTTGTAGGAATTTCTTCTTTTGCTCAAAGTAGGAAAGAGCTTGAAAATAGGCGAAAGAAACTTAAAAATGAAATAGAGCTAGTTAATAATCTTTTGTTCACAACAAAGAAAAAAAAGACTAGTGCTTTAGACGATTTAAAAGATTTAAACCAAAAAATAAGTGTTAGAGAGCGTTTAATTGAAACTATTGAGTTAGAGACAAAATTACTTTCTCAAGAAATCAATACAAACGAGCAGCAATTAAAAAAATATAATGACGAGCTAGAAAAATTAAAAAATGACTATCGAGATATGGTCGTTAAATCTTACAAAAGTAAATCGCAACAAAGTAAAACCATGTTTTTATTGTCTTCAGAAAGCTTTTATCAAGCTTATAAGAGATTAAAATACATGCAACAATATAAAGACTACAGAAAAAAACAAGGAGAAGAAATTATAGTTAAAGCGAAAGAAGTAGAACAACTAAACGACTCGTTAACTGCGCAAAAAAAATCAAAAGAAGCGTTACTTTCTGACGAGAAAAGTCAGAAAAAAGAAATTGAAGACGATAAGAAAAACCAAGAAAAACTCATCTCTAAAATTAAAAAAGAAGAGAAAAAATACAAAAGCGATTTACAAAAGAAACAACGAGAAGAAAAAAGAATTGCTGCCAGAATTGATAAGTTAATTAGAGATGCTATTGCTAAAGCAAACAAAGGCAAAAAAACTACAAAAGGTAAAACCAAAAGCTCTGGTTTTATTTTAAATGCCGAAGAAAAAGCTTTACTTGCTAACTTTGAGCAAAATAGAGGTAATTTACCTTGGCCAGTTAAAGGTGTTATTACACGAAAATATGGAGTTCAACCACACCCTACATTTCCTGGAATTACTATCAATAGCCACGGGTTATACATTGCAACCAAAGCAAATACCGATGTAAAGAGTATTTTTAACGGAAAAGTTTTAGTTATTCAATTACATCCTGATGGAAGAAAATCAGTTTTAGTACAACATGGTAACTATATTTCTGCATACAATAAGTTAAAAGAAGTTTATGTAAAAAAAGGTGATGCTGTTAAAACTGGCGACAAACTAGGAAAAGTATTCACTAACAAAGTAACAGGTAAAACACAACTTAGTTTTATGTTGTATAAAGACCGAAACCGATTGAACCCTGCACAATGGATTCGCTCATAACACCAAAAAAACAGTTATAAATTTTATTTTTAAATTGTAACCAAATTTAAACGTGTGAAAAACGCATCAAACTTTATTATTGTAACTGTAGCAATTATTGCAACATTAGTCATTGGCAAAGGGATTTTAATTCCTTTTATTTTTGCTATTATTTTTTGGTTTTTAACACGTGAAATCCGAAAAACAATATATAGAATACCTTTTGCAAAACGATTTATTCCATTTTGGTTAAGTAATGTTTTTGTATTTACATTAATTATACTTGGTTTTGGTTTTATTTCTGAAATTATAACAAATAGTATTTCAAACTTAACCACATCATATTCAAAATATGAACCAAATATTGATGCTATTATAAAGCGTTTTAATGCTTACTTTCATATAGATATTGTTACATCACTTAAATCTGTTATTGGAGATTTTGACTATGGCTCTGTTTTAGGTGATATCGCAAACGGAATCAGCAGCTTGCTCGGTGATACCTTTATGATAATAATTTATGCTTTATTTATCTTTTTAGAGGAAAGTAACTTTAAAAAAAAGTTACAAAAGGTTTTTTTAGATACCTCAGAGAATTCAAAAGGTTTTCAAGCAATTTTAAAAAAAGTAGAAACCTCTATTTCTAATTACTTACGATTAAAAACATATGTAAGCCTACTAACAGGTGTTTTAAGCTACTTTATTTTATTAATGGTTGGAGTAGATGGCGCTCCTTTTTGGGCTTTCTTAATCTTCCTTTTAAATTATATACCAACTATTGGTTCATTGGTAGCTACAGCTTTTCCTGCTATTTTTTGCCTAATACAATTTGGAGAGTTTGCTCCTTTTTTAATTGTTGCTATAGCAGTAGGAGCCGTTCAAGTTATTGTTGGTAATGTTGTAGAACCAAAAGTTTTTGGAAGGTCGCTAAACTTAAGCCCACTTGTAACAATACTTTCTTTAGCTGTTTGGGGAGAAATTTGGGGAATAACTGGTATGATATTATCGGTACCAATTACAGTAATTATGATTATTATTTTCTCTCAGTTTGAAAAAACAAAAAACATTGCCATCTTTCTATCAGAAAATGGCAATGTTGATGACATATAAACGATTTTAATCCATAAAAATAGATTTCAACTCCAAAGCCTCCTTAGGATCCATTTTACCTGCTAAAACTAAGCTTAATTGCTTTCTACGTAATGCAGCTTCATAACGTTGTTTCTCTAATTCGGTTTCTGGTTCAATTTGAGGAATTGGTACTGGTTTTCCTGTTTCATCAACAGCAACAAACGTATAAATTCCTTCATTTACCTTCGTTTTTTCACCCGATTGACGATCTTCAATCCAAACATCTACATAAATCTCCATTGATGATTTAAAAGCACGTGAAACCTTTGCTTCTAAAGTTACCACACTTCCTACAGGTACCGATTTGGTAAAGGCTACGTGATTTACAGAGGCTGTTACTACAATTCTTCTCGAATGACGGCGTGCAGCAATACTACAAGCTCTATCCATACGAGCTAATAACTCTCCTCCAAAAAGGTTATCTAAATAATTTGTTTCTCCTGGTAAAACTAAATCGGTAAGTACAGTTAACGATTCTCTTGGTGATTTTGCTCTCATCAATTAAATTTTGATGCAAAGATACAGCAACAAAAAAATCTACCTAAAATAAATGTAGTTTATTTAACCAACAACCAAGCGTCTTCGCTAACAGATTCTTTAATAATTTCTAGAGCTTTTCTAGCTTCTTCTTTAGTTGCATAGCTTGCAAAAGCTACTTGAGTTAAGCCTAATCTGTTCTTTCCAACAATAGAAGCATCATAGCCCTTATCTTCTAACTCTGTTAATTTGTTTTCAGCATTATGCTCTTCTTGAAAAGCTCCAGCTATGATATGAAAGTTTCTATCTTCTTTACTAACGTTTAAGTTAATTGTTGGTAACGGATTCTCTATTACAAAAGTTGCTGATTGAATTTTCTTCTCAACAGCTTCTTCTTGATTTGCTAATACTTGTTGTTGATTTTGAACACCATTCCAACCCACATAGGCAATTCCTACAAAAACAGCTGCAGCGGCAGTCCTTTTTAAATACAACGGAATTGTTTTTCTGTTTTCTTTAGTAGTAGGTAATGACTTAATTGTTACTTCTTTTACTCTTTCTACAGAAGGTGTTGAAACCTCAGCTAATCCAAAAGATTCTTTTAAAAAGTTACTTGATGGATTTGGTTCAAAAATAATTTGTTTTGCCTCGTTTAATGACAAGCTTCCTACAGAAGCAACAGTAATGGTTGCTGTTGCTAACTTTTCTTTCCATTGTGCAACTTCCTCTGCAATAAAAGCAGTAGCTTCTTCAAAAGAAATATTTTTACTCGAAGCTATATAATTTGCCAATAAACCGTCATTATGCTGTAAATATGCATTAAACGTGAGTTGTTTTTTTGGCGGATAAAAAGTGTGAGTAGTTGTATTTACTCTAGCACCTATTTTATTGGTTACAAATCCTCCAAAATTAGGAACAATTACGCAATCGTATCTATATAATAAATCGTTAATGTAGTTGGCTAATGTCATAATAACAAATATAGTTTTTTAGTGAATTACTTTCAAGTAATCTTGTAATTTTTATCAACAGTTTTTTGTATATTGATACTCAAATTATTGCTATCATGAATACAGAAAAATTACTTGCTATTTTACGTTTACAAGCAACTAAAAACATAGGTGATATTTTGGCAAAAAGGCTAATTACCTCTATAGGAAGTGTTGAACAAGTATTTTTAGAGAAGAAAAATGTACTCCATAAAATTAACGGAATAGGAACTCATGTAACTCAATATCTTTTTGATGAAAGTAACCTGAAAAGAGCAGAGGAGGAGCTGTATTATATTCAACAAAACAACACTACTTTTTCTTATTTTTTAGATGACAATTATCCGCAACAGCTAAAACATTGTATTGATGCTCCAATCTTACTTTTTAAAGACGGCAACCTCAACTTAAACAATGATAAAATTATTTCGATTGTAGGAACTCGGAAAATGAGTTCGTACGGACGCGATTTCTGCAATCAACTTATTAAAGACTTAAAAGAATACAATCCTATAATTGTAAGTGGTTTTGCTTATGGAGTAGATATTTGCGCACACAAAGCTGCAATAAAAAACAACCTGCAAACTATTGCTGTCTTAGCACACGGATTGGATGAAGTATACCCAAAAACACATAAAAAATATATTCATCAAGTAAATGAGAATGGTGGTTTTATTACCGAGTTTTGGCACGATGAGCAACCTATGAGAGAAAATTTTTTAAAACGAAATCGTATTGTAGCTGGGCTATCTAAAGCAACCATTATTATTGAATCTGCTAAAAAAGGAGGGTCGTTAGTTACTGCTGATATTGCCAATTCGTACAATCGTGATGTGTTTGCGCTACCGGGTAGAGCAACCGATATATATAGCAAAGGTTGTAACAACCTCATTAAAAACAATCAAGCACATTTATTAACCTCTTCTGAAGATATTGTAAAAATGCTTAATTGGGATCTGCCGAGAGCCTCGGCACCTATTCAAAACAAGCTTTTTGTTGATTTGAATGAAACCGAACAAAAAATACACAATTACTTACAACAAAATGGTAAACAGTTGTTAGATGTTATTGCGTTAGATTGTAATCTTCCTACTTATCAACTATCCTCTATTTTGGTTCAAATGGAATTAAAAGGGGTTATAAAACCTTTACCCGGAAAAATGTTTGAAGTTTAGTACCTTTGAAGCATGTCAGAATATAAACTCATATCACAAAAAAAACCAGCTTTTCCTGTTACCAAAAAACTAGGAAACTACTTAAAAAGACATAACAGAACTATAAAAATTCCTATTTTTTATGATGATTTGTTGCGTTTTCAAGGTTCGGTTGCTGTGTATGATAAACACGATAATGATACCTTATGGATACGCGTTTTTTATAATGAGTTTGAGCGGGCTGAAATTGATTTATACCTAAAAAAAGTATATAATATCTTACACTCTAACGGTTCTGACGCCAGTATTAAGCATTTGAATGTTGATGCTATCGATTTTTGTACGTTTGGTAACTCTAAACCTTTTCGTATAAAAATTCGAAATATTTTAAATGATAACTACACCTATTTTTACGTAAAGAAAACCGATGCTTCTCGTATTTACGGACTAGAGTTAGAGGATATTTTATCTCCTTACAACCTAAACTTTTTGGTATATGAAGACACGTTGATAGAAGAGCATATATCAGGAATTCCTGGTGATGTTTTTATCAATGATTATTTAGATGATTGTTTAGACATTGAAAAAGCACAACTAGCTAAAGAGTTTGTTAAATTTAACGAGCGTTGTATGATTCGTTTGTTGGGCGATATGCGTTCGTATAACTACGTAGTAGTACCTACACACGATTTTGAAAATGTTGTGTATAAAATTCGTCCGATAGATTTTGACCAGCAATGTTACGAAGGTAAATTTAAAGTGTATTATCCACAGTTTTTTAAAGAAAATTTAAAGCTCGTTCAACTGGTAGGAGATAAGCTTACTTCAGAATCTATTGAGCAATATCAAATAGAAGAGCGATCAATTGTTGCTAAAAGAATTTTAGGTTCTCGTTCTCGATTGAATCGTTTGCTTTCCGCTATGAAATCAGATAATATTTCTATACCAAAAAATATCGAACAATTAAAATCAGAAATTTTTGAATTTACAGGAGATATTAATTTTAGAGATAGTGATGGTATGGGAGAGGTTTTAGACAGTGCATTAACTTTTGTTCGTAGAAATTACGAAGATGTGAGTATGAAAACCATTATTCAACAACAGCAAAGATTACACTAGCCTTTTCTACTTCGAATACTTTCAATAATCACTGTTGCTAAAATTAAGCTTCCACCAATAAACGTGTTCCACGTGGGAATTTCGTTTAAGAAAATAAACGCTAACAAAATTCCGAAAACAGGTTGAATGCTACTAATTATACTTGCGGTTGATGCCGAAAAAAACTGTAGTGAATGTACCATTAAACTATGTCCGATAGCCGTAGTTAACAAGGCTAATAATAGTAAATAGGGGAGTTGCTCTTGAAATTCTG
The DNA here is from genome assembly GCF_040104435.1 of Tenacibaculum sp. SSH1-16. Taxonomy (NCBI): domain Bacteria; kingdom Pseudomonadati; phylum Bacteroidota; class Flavobacteriia; order Flavobacteriales; family Flavobacteriaceae; genus Tenacibaculum; species Tenacibaculum sp. SSH1-16. The sequence continues at coordinate 7,637 of NZ_JBECOV010000018.1, read as the reverse complement.
AAACATCCATAAAAAATAAAACGGGAACTAAAGTTATGGTAATTATTACCACTTGATAAAACATCAACATTACTCCGTTGTATTGTTGTACGTACTGCTTTAAAATCAAAATTCTGATGGAATAACACAATGCAGAAAGCAAGCCAAATAACACGCCTTGTACTTGTGTGTTTTTAATATCAAAATCAGGGGCTAGAATGTATAAACCTAGCAACACCATCAACCCTAAAACAATATGAATCGGGTTGAATTTTATTTTTAAAAACAGGGGTTCTAAAAACGCAATCATTACTGGAAAGGTGTACAATGACAACATTCCAATAGCTACATTGGACAGTTTTAACGCATAGAAATACGTAATCCAATGTGCACCCATAAAAATTCCCCCCATTAAAAAAGGGAACAAGTGCCTTCTTGATTGTATGGTTAAATCAATCTTTTTGAATCGGCAAAAGACATACAAAATCACCATAGCAATCACCGAACGAAACCACACAATAACTTCTGAAGGCATTGCAATATACTTACCTAACACACCCGATGTACTGATGAATAAGGTAGCTAATAATAGCCCTGAAAGGTTTTTTATATGGTTAGTTTGCATGAGGGTAAATGTATGTCATTTCAACCAGAGGAAGAAATCTTAAGAAGATGAGTTACTCAATTGAATGAGATTTCTCGCTACCGCTCAAAATGACGTTTTGTTTGTTCTCGTCATTGCGAATGGACACTGAGCGGAATCGAAGTGGAAATGAAGCAATCTTCCAGTTGTGAATTTAATTGTCACATCGAGTGAATTTCTTTTTTCGATAGAGGAAAGAAATTTGTATCGAGATGCTTATAAACTAGTTCTCGATACAATTTTCACTCATTCCAATCGTGAAAACCACTCGAACTGACAAAGCTTAATTATTAAACTTCTTCTTTGCTAAGTTCGGTAGTTTTTCAAACTCGTTATTTATAAGAGCTTCTTTTTTTGATCTTGACCATTTTTTAATTTGTTTTTCTTTTTCAATAGCCATTTCTACATTAGTAAACTCACAATAAAAAACCAATTCAACAGGTCTTCTTTTTGAAGTGTAACTATCTTTAAAAGTTCCGTTTTGGTGCTGAAATATTCGTTGAGAAAGGTTGGAAGTTACTCCTGTATAATAACTTTTATCTGAACATTGTAATATGTAAACAAAGTATATTTTCATTTTAAAATTTTTCAACAAACTAGTTACTTTTTACAAAAATGACAATTCTTTATTCCTTTATTGCTGAAGTAGCGTGCCCATATTTTGGTTATGAGTTTACATTGTCACATCGAGTGAATTTCTTTTTCGATAGAAGGAAGAAATTTGTATCGAGATGTATACAAACTAGTTCTCGATACAATTTTCACTCATTCCAATCGTGAAAACCACTCGAACTGACAACTTCTTTGTACCGTCATTGCGAGCGAGAAATGACGTTTTATACTTTCTGTAAGGTTTCTAACGCCTTGTGTACACTATCAATTTTAATAAACGTGATGAGTAAGCGCAATCCGTTTTTGGTTTTCTTTTCTTTCATTACACAACTCTTCGGATTTTGCTGTACATACCTCAACATTTTGGTAAATGATTCAGTTTGATAAAAAGCACTTTGCTGATCGGATACAAAATACCCTAACATGCGTTTTTGCTTTAAAATCACCTTTTCTAAACCTAATTCTTTTGCCAACCATTTAATACGAACACTGTCTAATAAATCGGCAACTTGGGTTGGATATTCTCCAAAACGGTCGATAATTTCAGTCTCAAAGGTTTGTAATTCCTCTTCCGTAGTTAAAGTTCCTAATTTGTTGTATAAACTCAAACGTTCGGTAACTGAATTCACATAATCATCTGGGAATAGAATTTCAAAATCGGTATCAATTTGTACCTCTTTTACATACTCTTTTGGCGCATTTTCATCCGTAGGATATAAGTCTTTGAATTCATTTTCCTTGAGTTCTTCAATGGCTTCATGTAAGATTTTCTGATAGGTATCAAAACCAATATCGTTGATAAATCCGCTTTGTTCTCCACCTAATAAATCTCCAGCACCACGAATCTCTAAGTCCTTCATGGCAATGTTCAATCCGCTTCCTAAATCAGAAAACAACTCTAATGCCTGAATTCGTTTACGTGCATCATCGGTCATATGATGATACGGTGGTGTGATAAAATAACAGAAGGCTTTTTTGTTTGAACGCCCTACACGACCACGCATTTGGTGTAAATCCGACAGTCCGAAATTATTCGCATTGTTGATGAAAATCGTATTCGCATTCGGTACATCCAATCCACTTTCAATAATCGTGGTAGACACCAACACATCAAACTCATTGTTCATAAAACCAAGCATGAGTTCTTCTAACTTTTTTCCTTCCATTTGTCCGTGTCCAATGCCAATTTTTGCACTTGGCACCAAACGTTGTAACAATCCTGCTACTTCTTTGATGTTTTCAATACGGTTATGGATAAAAAACACCTGTCCACCACGAGAAATCTCATACGAAATCGCATCGCGAATGGTTTCTTCACTAAAGCGAATCACGTTGGTTTCTATGGGATGACGGTTAGGTGGTGGCGTTTTAATCACCGATAAATCTCGCGCCGCCATTAAACTGAATTGTAAAGTACGCGGAATTGGCGTTGCCGTTAAAGTCAACGTATCTACATTTTCTTTAATGGTTTTTAGTTTGTCTTTTGCTGCTACCCCAAATTTTTGTTCTTCATCAATAACCAACAATCCCAAATCTTTAAACTGGACTGCTTTATTGGTTAACTGGTGCGTTCCAATCACAATATCTACACTTCCATCAGCAACCCCTTCTAACACGCCTTTGCGTTGTTTTGTGGTTCTAAAACGGTTTAGGTAGTCAATCGTAACCGGAAAGTCTTTTAATCGCTTAGAAAAGGTTTTAAAGTGCTGAAATGCCAAAACCGTAGTTGGTACAAGCACCGCAACCTGTTTTCCGTTATCTACCGCTTTAAAAGCCGCTCTAATGGCAATTTCTGTTTTTCCAAAACCAACATCACCACATACCAAACGATCCATGGGTTGTTCTTTTTCCATATCGGCTTTTACTTCTTGAGTAGAAGAAAATTGATCGGGCGTATCTTCGTATAAGAAACTCGCTTCCAACTCATGTTGCATGTGCGTATCGGGTCCGAAAGCAAATCCTTTTTGTAGTTTTCGTTTTGCGTATAGCTGAATTAAGTTGAACGCAATATGTTTTACACGAGCTTTGGTTTTTTGCTTGACTTTTTTCCAAGCATTCGACCCTAGTTTATATACTTTAGGCGGTTTTCCGTCTTTTCCGTTAAACTTGGAAATTTTGTGTAGCGAGTGAATGCTCACGTATAAAATATCGCGATCGCCATAAATTAACTTGATAGCTTCTTGCTTTTTGCCTTCTACATCTATTTTTTGAAGTCCTCCAAATTTTCCAATACCATGGTCGATATGGGTTACATAATCACCTACGTCTAATTTGGTGAGCTCTTGTAGGGTGATAGATTGTTTTTTTGCGTATCCGTTTTTGAGTCGGAATTTGTAATAACGCTCAAAGATTTGATGATCGGTATAACAAACAATTTTACTATCAATATCCACAAATCCTTGATACAACGGAAACACAATGGTTTCATAAGAAACTTTACTTCGACTACGCTCAGTACTAGCTTCTTCGTGGTCATCAAAAATATCGTGGAAACGTTGTGCTTGCTGTTCGTTAGAACATAAGATATAATTGGTAAATCCTTTGGCTGAAAATTCGTTGAAATTCTGAATTAACAGGTCGAATTTTTTGTTGAAAGACGGTTGTGGGTGGGTATCGAAGTTGATGCTTACGTTAGTGAGATTTAGCTCCGCTGAACCTTGCGGTTTCTCACTTCGTTCAGAATGACGGTTTTTACCGATGTCAACCGTTGTAAAATCTTGTAGTTGATTACGTATGAGTTCTCCGTTGCAAAACAGTTCTTCGGGTTTTGCATGTTTGATTTCGGTAGATAATTCGTTAAACGATAGTTCTGCTTTTCGATAGAATTTATCTAGTGAATCACTTAGTAAATCTAAATTCTTAACGAAAACAGCGGTTTTTGCTGATATGTATTTTAAAAAGCTTTCTCTGCTTTCTTGTAGTGTTTTGTTTTCTACATTGGGCATAATGCTCACTTTCTTCAGTTTTTCTTTAGAAAGTTGCGTTTCTACATCAAAAGTTCGGATGCTGTCTACCTCATCACCAAAAAACTCAATACGATAGGGTTCGTCGTGTGAAAACGAAAACACGTCGATAATTCCACCACGTACCGAAAACTCTCCTGGTTCGGTTACAAAATCGACACGTTTAAAATGATATTCGAATAATACTTCGTTGACAAAATCGAGCGATACTTGCTCGCCCACCACCACTTTAAGTGTGTTTTTTTCCAGCTCTTTTTTGGTGACTACCTTTTCGAACAGGGCAGTAGGATAGGTAACAATAATCGCAGGTTTTTTACGAGAATTGATACGGTTTAACACCTCTGAACGCAAAAGTACATTGGCATTGTCGGTTTCTTCTATCTGATACGGTCTTCGATACGAACCCGGATAAAACAACACGTTTTTATCGCCCAATAACTGCTCTAAATCGTTTAGATAATAAGCAGCTTCTTCCTTGTCGTTAAAAATTAACAAGTAAGGTTTATCGGCTTGTTTAAAAGTTTCGGAAATGACAAAAGACAACGAAGAACCGACCAAATTCGTTAGTTGAAAATGATGTGGATCTTGTTGAAGCTGACTGACAATCTGATTTACATTCTCAGATTGTTGGTAGTGGTTTACAATTGCTTGCTTGCTCAACGTACAAAAATTTTACGCAAATGTACGAAGGTTTATTTTTTGTTTGAAAAGTTTGTTTTTGACAATCTAGACTTTGAGTAATTACTTGGTTTGGTTGTTGAATTTATATTCTCTCTATTTCTATTAATGAATCTATTCCGTTCCTTAAAGCCAATTGTTTTAAGGTATAAATAAATCGTTCAATTTCTCTGTTGATTATAGCATCGTAATCAGCACTCATTGAATTAAAATCATTTGGAAGCAAATTTGAGATAGCATAATTTATTCCAGATAATGTAGTAGGGAAATCGATAAAAATTAATTTATTGTCCTTTATTTCTGTATCTAAACTTATATTTCTTGGTCTGCCAGCATATTCAAATGAAACATTTTTAGTCTGAAAATCTCGTTTCAGTTGTGCAAATTGAAGATTAACATCTGAATTCAATCTATTTGGTATAATCACCTTTACTTTGCAGTCATTGTATTTTATACCATCATATTCAAAACCATCTTTTTCAATAATATATTTACAAGTTGGTAACAGTAAGTTTTCGAAATAACCAGATGCAAGTGTGGAAGAAGGAAAGAAATTAATGTCTGAATCAATTTGATTTCTGAAAAGTTCACTTACTTGACTAATAGCTGAAACAAAGCTTGGTGCATCTGATTTTTCAAAGCGAGCAAGCGAAATCCCTTTAATATCCGATAAGACTTTTAATTCCTTATCAATTACAAAAGCACATTTTGATAAACCTAAACGACCTATAAAAAGACCTAATTCAAACAATACATTATCTCTAGGTTGCATTACGGAATCTCCTCGATACTTAACTTCATCATCTGTTGTTCCAATCAACAGACCAAAGTCGAATTGTAAAGATGCCCTTAGTAAATCATTTAAAAAGTTATTATTTATCTTGAATACGGAAGTATCCCATACACTATCATTCCAAATTGTTACTTCAAAATCTCTTTCAAGTATTGATTTAGCAGCATTTGCAAGATCAAGCTCTTCTGATGATGAACCTATAAAAATTCTCCTTTTTCTCATTATGAATATATTAATTCTCCTTTTTCAAAATAACCTAAATAAAGTTCCTTATGGACATCTGCAATTAACTCGTCTAAATCTGCCTTTATCTTTTTCATTCCATCAACAGTATCATCTTTCAATGGTTTTTCAGTTCCATTTGGGCTTTCAATGCTTCTACGGTATTCTCCGTTATTAATTAATTTCTCTAATTGGTTACTTATTGCTTTAGCTATATTTATTTCTTTACCTCTATAATAGTATAATTCACTATCACTTATTGAGTGAACTATTGTTGTTAAATGAAAACTACTTAAATCTATATCTGCATCAGCTTTTAGTGTTTTTAAAAGCCTAATTCCTTTTCTTGAACCATCATTCGTATTGTCTCCTTTTGCGTTAACTTGATTAATATGCGCAAAAGGATAGTCCAAAATTTTCTCATCCTTCGTGAAATCAAACAAATATATTCCTCTATAATATTCGCTTGATGTTTCTGTATATTTTTTTGAATTATACCAAAAACAAAAAACTATATCAACTTTTCTATTTAGAGATTTATTAAAAATAGAAATATTCTTTTTTCCTGTTTTATCGACTTCATCATAAATATCCTCCATTATTTTTTCAGATTGTCTCCTTAGAATTTTAATATCTGAATTCGGTTCTGAATCAGTATAAGGATTGTCATTTGGAACTCCAACTCCTGTATAATGATACCTATCGATAATAGTAAGTAAATCAAAATCACTATGCACTTTTATATTTGTCGAAGTGGTAACTGAGCCTTGTGTTCTGTATGCTCTTGAAAAATGTAAGTCATAGTTATTTTCTAAATGTTTTTGAACTCTGTTAGCTGCTTCAATAGTTTTATCATTATATTTTTTATCTATTCTAACCATTGACTCCATTAGGTATTTAATGTTCTTTGGAATACTGGTTGAACTGAAAGATTTTGTAAGAATCGATTCGTTCAATTCATTATCAAATCTTCTTGCACTTAGATTCTGTAATCTTTTCTCATAGTCTATAGCCATTCAGTTTGTTTTATCTTGTTACTAATTTATTTATTTCTGTATAAAACACATCGTTATACTACTACACATAATTATATAAAGACATATTTTATGTTTCTTTTTACGCCTAAATTAAGTGTATACAACCACTATTCTTTACGGTAATCCATAAAGAAGTGTTTGTTGTTACTTTTTAAATAAAAAAATAGTTGAGATAAGGGGTGGTACTACTTTTTACTTTTTTAGCGTGTTAAACATAGTAAAAAAAGAGGAGGGAGGCAAGTGTTATTTATTTGTGTGTGAGTTTGTAAGGGTGTTTGTAGCTTTTAAGAGTATTTGTAACTCTCTTTAAAAAGATTTCTCCCTGCGGTCGAAATGACAGGACACCATGCAACTTCAACGTCATTTCGAACTGGAGTGCAACGGAAGTGAGAAATCTTATAATTGTGTATTGAGCACTTTCAAGTGTATTTGTAACTCCCGTGAGTGAGATTTCTCCCTGCGGTCGAAATGACAACTTACACGTCATTTCGAAGAAGGTGACGACTGAGAAATCTTATGGATGTGTGTTGGGTACTTTCAAGAGTGTTTCTGACTCTCGTGAGTGAGATTTCTCCCTGCGGTCGAAATTGTAAAGGTTAACTAATTCGTTGACAATTTTGGTTAAAAATATTAGGAGCCACACCATTTAAACTTTGGTGTGGTCTTTCTTGATTATAATAATAAATATATTGTAATATTTCCTCTTTCAA
>NZ_JBECOV010000017.1:0-69269 GCF_040104435.1 Tenacibaculum sp. SSH1-16 | reverse complement strand
CAGATTTCCCGTCTACTCCGTTGGTTCCATTCGTTCCCGCAGCTCCAGTGTCTCCTTTTAATGAAGTGATAAAGTCGGCTTCAGTTCCACTGTTTCCAGCGTCTAACCAAACTTGATACGCAGATTTTCCGTCTACTCCATTCGTTCCTGCAGCTCCAGTGTCTCCTTTTAATGAAGTGATAAAATCGGCTTCGGTACCACTGTTTCCAGCATCCAACCAAACTTGATAGGCTGATTTTCCGTCTGATCCATTGGTTCCATTCGTTCCTGCAACCCCAGTGTCTCCTTTTAATGAAGTAATAAAGTCGGCTTCGGTACCACTGTTTCCAGCATCCAACCAAACTTGATACGCAGATTTCCCGTCTACTCCGTTGGTTCCATTCGTTCCCGCAGCTCCAGTGTCTCCTTTTAATGAAGTGATAAAATCGGCTTCAGTTCCGCTGTTTCCAGCGTCTAACCAAACTTGATAGACTGATTTTCCGTCTGCCCCATTGGTTCCATTCGTTCCCGCAGCTCCTGTATCTCCTTTTAATGAAGTGATAAAATCGGCTTCAGTTCCACTGTTTCCAGCGTCTAACCAAACTTGATACGCAGATTTTCCGTCTACTCCATTCGTTCCCGCAGCTCCAGTGTTTCCTTTTAATGAAGTGATAAAATCGGCTTCGGTTCCACTGTTTCCAGCATCTAACCAAACTTGATAGGCTGATTTTCCGTCTGGTCCTGACGATGCAACTGAACTCCATAAACTACCATCAGAGCTATAAACATCTCCGGAATTAGTATCTACATATAAAACTCCTGTAACAGGATCTACAGAGTTATTAATAGGTGATCCTATACCAGTTAATAACTCATTCTCTTGCAAAAGAGATGATAAATCGACTGATTTAGAACTTGCATTTTCCAACTCAAGAGTAAGAATATTAGAGCTATTTAAGAAGAATTTTTCTATTTGTTGATTATCTACTTGTGTAGTAATCAGGTTTGAGACCGTGGTTATATCTACTAATTGTTCCCATAGCACTCCATTCCAATAATAAAATCCTTTTCCAGAATTTTTATTAGTGTTATAAACTAATAAACTTTCTTTAATTGTATTATTATTTACTGGTAATGATGTACTTAAATCATTAATATTTAATCTAGGTATTAATAAGCCTCTGGAATCTGATTTAATATCTAACTGAGCAGATAGACTAGGTGTTAAGGTTCCAATGCCTACTTGAGCAATAGTAGCTGTGCTTAAAACTAAAAGTACGAGGGTAGCTAATTTTTTCATTATTTACTTTGTTTGGGTGGGACTTCTTGATTATCATGTATAATATTTTATTAAATTGACTTTATTTTTTCTTAAGTATGATTAAATGCTTTTACTAGCACTGTATTAATAGTTAAAAGATGACACCTGTAAAAAAAACACTTAAAGTAAACTGATTTACAATACTCTAACCTCTTACAATTTAATAAAAAAAAATAATTTAGGTAAATATTACTTTTACTCTTTTTAATTATCAGGTAAATTTCCCTTAAGAAATAACTCTTTTGAATAAAGAAATAATTGAACTTTTAAGTAGTTTGATAATTATAAAAATAGAAGTATTAAACAACAAAAAAGCCTTACTAAAACCAGCAAGGCTTATTGTGATCTCGACAGGAATAAACTTAAAAAATTTAAAAAAACTTAAATACACGTAAATCACTGTTTATTTGACACTTAATAAAACAAACAATCATAAACAACTATAAAAAACCTAAACAAATAACTTTTTTCTTACCCTTTTTCTTACCCTTTTTCTTACCCTTTTAATATATTTAAGGCAAAATTGAAACTATGTTTTTTTACCTTAAAGAACCGAAAGCCACAAAACAGACTCCTATTATTATTCAATACAATGTTAAAAGCGAAAAGAAAATTTTCAAATATGCTACTGGTGAAAAAATAGAGCCTGAAAATTGGGACTCCAACATACGCTTACCTGTAAAAAAAAGAGGAAACTCTGGAACTAAACTTCACAAAATTACCACCCAATTAATGAGATATGATGACTTCTTAATGAAGTTAATTGATCATTGCGAAATAAACAACAAGATTGTAACACGTGAGTTTTTAAAAAATGAGTTTGATAAACATTTCAAAAACAAGAAGTCGATTGAAAACCATAGACACATTTATTTAACTGATTTTATTGATGACTTTATTGAAAAAGCACCTACCCTTACTAACCGTATAACAAAAAGAAAATATGACAATGTAAAAATAAAACACTACAAGAAGTCTTACAATCGATTAATAGAATTTGAAAAGCACTCTAAAAAACGCCTAGAAATAGAAAACGTTAAACTTCCTGATTATGATAAATTAGTTGACTTTTTAACAATAACTAAAAAATACTCAATAAATACAGCAGGCGATCATATAAAAAATTTAAAAGTCTTTCTTAATAAAGCAAAAGAATACAATTATAATATACACCATGATATTACAAAGTTTACCACACTAACCGAAAAAACAAAAGCAGTATACTTAAATGAAGAAGAAATACAAATTTTACTTGAACATGATTTTTCTGACAATTTAAGACTACAAAACTGCCGTGATTTAGCAATTATAGGTCTTTGGACTGGTTTAAGAGTATCAGATTTTTTAAATCTTCCTGACATTGACCCTAAAAATGATTTTATTGAAGTACAACCCAAAAAAACTGCAAAAACATCAGGAATTAAAGTAGTAATTCCGCTACATCATCAAATAAAAGAAGTTATTAACAAAAGAGGAATGCCACATAGAATTTCAGATGTAAAATTCAATAAATACATTAAAGAAATTTGTAAAATTGTCGGTTTTGATGAAGAAATTGAAGGCAGCTTAAAAGTAAAAAATGATTCAGGAGATTGGAGAAAACAATCTGGCTTATACCCAAAGCATAAACTTATCAGCTCACATACTTGCAGACGATCTTTTGCCACCAACTTATATAAAATGAATTTCCCAACTCTTTCTATCATGCAAATTACTGGTCATACTACCGAAAAGAGTTTTTTAACCTATATCAAAGTAACACCAGAAGAACACGCACAAAAGCTTTTAAGATACTGGAAAGAATATTACGAAGAAAAAAACAAAGCTTCCGAAAAATAACAATTTTTCTATTTTACTTTGCCCTAAGCGCCCTAAAATCTATAACTACTTAAAAAGAGTAAACAATATTAAATATTTTATTAAAAAAGTAGCCCTTAAAAAGCCCTAAACCAACCCTGAGTTTATAAACTTTCACTACTTTTATAGACTTTAAAAAGAAAACACGTACATGCCAACACTTAACTGGATAGGAAAAGAAAAAGTAATAAACCATCACCAAGATGTACCTTATAAAATACTAGAGCCACAATACACCTTTAGTAATGGTAAAGAAGATAAAAACACGACTTCTGATAACAAAATAATACATGGCGATAACCTAGAAGCCTTAAAAAGTTTACTACCAGAATATGAAGGCAAAATAAAATGCATTTATATAGACCCACCATATAACACAGGAAATGAAGGTTGGGTGTATAATGATAATGTAAACCACCCAAAACTTAAAAAATGGTTAGGGCAAGTAGTAGGCAAAGAAAGTGAAGATTTATCAAGGCATGACAAGTGGCTCTGTATGATGTATCCAAGATTAAAACTGCTACATAAGTTATTGGCTGATAATGGACTAATATTCATTTCAATTGATGAAAATGAAATACACAATTTAAGGCTCTTATGTAATGAATTATTTGCAGAAAGTAATTTTAGAGGTTGTATAAGTAGAGCTACAGGGACACCTACAGGTCAAGGTAATTTAAGAGTAGCTAATGAAATTGATTATATCTTAATTTATTCTAAATCATCAAATTCTGAGATTTTAGGGTTACCATTTACAGAAGAGGATAAGAAAATATATAATAAATCAGATAAAAGAGGTCTTTACTTGACAAGAACTTTAAGAAAAACTGGTGGTGAGGACAGAAGAGAAGATAGACCTAATATGTATTTTCCAATTTTGAGTCCAAAAGGTGAAGAAGTATTTCCTATTGGTCCTACTGGATATGAAAGTAGATGGAGATGTTCCAATGAAACTTATTTGCAATTAGAAGAAGATGGTATGATTGAATGGACTAAAAACAAAAACGGGGATTTATTACCATACCTTAAATTTTATCTTGAAGGAAGAACTAAACAAGTTGGTAATTTATGGACAGGAATTGAAGGAAATAAAAAAGCATCAACAGATGTAAAGAGTATATTTAAGAATAAAGTATTTGATACACCAAAACCAATTGAATTAGTTTCAAGATGCATTCAAATTTCAACTAAAGACAATGATATAATACTAGATTCTTTTGCAGGTTCAGGAACTACTGCTCATGCTGTTTTGAACCTTAATAAAGAAGATGGTGGTAATAGAAAATTCATTTTAGTAGAAATGGAAGACTATGCTAATACCATTACTGCTGAAAGAGTAAAAAGAGTAATAAATGGTTATGGAGAAGGCTCTAAAGCTATTGAAGGTACAGGAGGAGATTTTACTTACTATGAGTTAGGAGAGTCTTTATTTTTAGATAATGGCTTTTTAAATGAAGCCATTTCCTTAGATAAAATACTAGAGTATGTTTGGTACAGTGAAGCTAAAACACCTTTTGTAAAACCTAAAGAAGACTACTTATTAGGTGCTAAAAATGATACAGCTTATTATTTCTATTACCAAAAAGATAGCTTAACCACATTAGATGAAAGTTTTTTAAGGTCTATTAAAACTAAAGCTAGTCAATATATCATTTATGCAGACAACTGCTTATTAGACCAAAGCATTATGGATAAGTATAATATTGTGTTTAAAAAGATACCAAGAGATATAACTAGATTTTAATAAGACAATATGTTAGCATTCTTTATTCTATTAGTCATTTTTCTATTCTGCCTATTTGTATGGGGCAATCATCTTTCTGTAAATGAAGCAAAGAGAAAAAAGGTTAAAGAATTAAAAGAGTTACAAGAAAATAAATCAAGAGATAAGAAATGGAATTAAAACCATACCAACATAAAGTAATAAAAGATTTAGAGCATTTTTTGTCTTATGTACAAAAAGAGGCAACTCCTGCTAAAGCTTTTAATAAATACTGGGAAGATAAATTAGGGATGCCTTATACACCACAGTTAGATGGTTCTTTTGAAGGTATGAAGCCTTATAAAGATAATATACCTAATGCTGTACACATAGCTATAAAAGTACCAACTGCTGGTGGTAAAACATTTATTGCATGTAATGCTATTCATACTATAAACAAGCATTTTTATCAAGGTAATGCAAAAGCAGTAGTTTGGTTAGTACCTTGGTCTAATTTGTTGCAACAAACTGTAAAAAACTTATCTAATCCTAACCACCCATATAGAGAAAAACTAAATAGTTTATTTGGCAACAGAGTTGAAGTTTATGAAAAAGACCAGTTACTACAAGGAGCTAATTTTAACCCTACTTCTGTAACAGAACAGCTAAACATTTTTGTATTTAACTTTAGTAGTTTACGCATAAACTCAAGAAAGAAAGATGACAGAAAAGTGTTTCAAGAAAATGGGGCATTAGAATCTTTTAGAAATACAATTGTAGATAAAGACCTTGTGTTACCTGATACAGATGAAACTGCTTTAATAAATGTTATAAGAAGCCTCAACCCTATTGTTATTGTAGATGAGAGTCATAATGCAGAAAGCGATTTAAGTGTAGAGATGCTAAATAACTTAAATCCCTCTTTAGTACTAGACCTTACTGCTACACCTAAAGAAAACAGTAATATTATCTCTTTTGTAAATGCCTTAGCTCTTAAAAAAGAACACATGGTTAAGCTACCTGTAGTAGTGTATAACCATCATAAAAAAGAGGAAGTCATCACAAGTGCTTTACATCTACAAAGACAACTAGAACTATTGGCTATTGAAGAAGAAAAAGCTACAGGAAAATACATTAGACCAATTATATTGTTCCAAGCACAGTCTAATATTAAAGGGAAAAACAATACTACATTTCAAAAAATAAAGGAACAGTTAGTAAAACTTCAAATTCCAGAAGAACAGATAAAAATTAAAACTAGCGGTATTGATGAGCTTAAAGGTATTGACCTAATGGCTAAAGATTGTCCTGTAAAATATATAATTACAGTAAATGCTTTAAAAGAAGGTTGGGATTGCCCTAATGCCTATATACTAGCTTCACTTGCAGATAAATCTTCAGCTGTAGAAGTAGAACAAATTTTAGGAAGAGTTTTAAGACAACCTTATGTAGTTAAACACAAAGAAGCATTATTAAATATGTCTTTTGTATTAACAGCTTCATCAAAGTTTAATGAAACACTAGATAGCATTGTTAAAGGGTTACAAGAATCAGGATTTAGTAAAGATGATTATTATGCAGAAGAAGCTAAAGAAGAAGAGTTAACACCTAATGAGGTATTGACCCAAGACTTATTTGCAGAAGAACCTAAACCAGATGACTATGTACAATCTGATGAAGATTTTGATGTAGATGCAATTAAATTTAACCCTAATGAAGAGGTTACACTTGATACTATTAATCAGCAAAACACTTTAGTGTCTCATATCACAGAAAAAGCAAAAGTTGAAGGACAAACCTTTGAGCAGAAAGTTAATGATATAGAGATTGATGATACGACTTCTATTTTTACAGATATTATGAAAACTGCACCAAAAGTCTATAAGCTAGACGCTCAATTTAAAGCTATTGCCACCACTATTAAATTACCTCAATTCTTTAAAAAAGTAGAAGAAAGTGAACTGGATGGTGTTAGTTTATTTGAAGAATTAAATTCAGAAGACCAATATCTTAATAAGGTTAGTCTTTTAGATGGTTTTAAACTATCAAATTACAGTACACAAATTACTTTTGATGAACTTTCAAAAAAAATTACAGCAGTAGATTTTGATGAACACAAAAAAACGGCAACAGTAAAAAACTTCTCTAAACTTGCAAAGAGAATGTTAACAGACACAATTCTTTCAAAACCTAAAGAATCTCAAATAAATCAAATAAGTAGCATCATAGTTTCCAAATTGGGAGATATGACACCTATTTCTCAACAAGAATTACAAAAATATGTAAGTCGAGTTTTTGACAATTTATCTAGTGAACAAATCAGAGATATAGTAGATAATGACTTTATTTATGTAAAAAAAATTAAAGACAAAATCAATGAATTAACAGACACTTATGCTAAAGAGCGTTTTAAAATTCTTATAGATAGCAACAAGATTGTTGTAAAAGAAAATTTTGAGTTTCCTGAATCATTATCCTTTTTAAACCCTAGTACAACTATTAGCAAATCACTATATGATAGAGAAGCTAGTATGAACAACTATGAGCAAAAAATGATTATGGAAGTAGCTTCATTAGACAACATTGTGTTCTGGCACAGAAACCTAGAAAGAGGCAAAGGTTTTGCTTTAAATGGTTTTAGCTCTAATCATTATCCAGACTTTATACTTTACACTAAAAAAGGCAACATTATCTTATTAGAAACTAAAGGTGATGTATATGATAATGATGACAGTAGAAATAAAAATATTTTAGGTAAAACTTGGGCTGAAAAAGCTGGAGATAACTATAAATACTTTATGGTATTTGAATCTAAACAAGTTGAGAATACTTATACAGCACATAGTGTAATTGAAGTTTTAAGTGGTTTATAAATTTAAAACGCAATAAAACGCAAACTTAAGTGTAGCTTTTCGATTCAAACAACAACCTAGCATAAAGACTAAAAATAAAGGCGCAAGTAAACGCAGAGAGATTAAACGCAAGTAAGCGCAAACACATGCATAACTTTAATATTTAAACAACAACCTTTATAGACACTAAAAATAAAAATGCAAATAAACGCAACACAAAATCTATTATGATTTTATTTTATTCTATCCTTTTATTATTAAGTGTTGTTATAAAAATTGAAACGCAAACGCAAACGCAAAAATAATTTAAAGTTTAGCTTTAAATGATGATTATATCAACGTAATAAAAAACAAGAAGAAAAAACGATATTCTATTAAATATCATTAAGTTACAATAATTCAATATAAATACTTTCAAACGCAAAACGCAAAACGCAAGAAAACGCAAAGTTTTATTTCACCCTAAACCTAGCATGAAAACCTTCAATTTAACTAAATATTTAAACGACTTTATAACTGATAACTCAGGAAATAAAACTACACCACCGAGTGTTTTTAATTCTTTTGACACATCTAATCAAATAGAATTATTCAATTTCATAAAAACTCTCACTGATAATTTTAACGAAAACGCACCCGAACTTAATGAGAAAATCAATAATCTGTATGATAAATTTAAAAAGGAGTTAGAAACAGAGTTTTTGCCCAGAGAAAGAAAAAAAACAGAAGAAGATTTTGAAAATAGCATTTTAACAATTGTTAGAGAAAAAAACTATTTTTCCGACGCTATTTCTTTAACAAATATAATTAATAGCTCTGAACCTCTATTAGTTTACCACAACATAACTTATGGATTCAGTAAAGAAGATATATTACCATCAAATATACTAGCACACATTTATAAAGATACTTATGGAAGAATTGAAAGAATGTGTAAAACTACAGAAAAACTAAAAGCTAATATAGTTCTTCATTTAATTGGATCCGTTTATGGTAAAAAAACACTTTCAAGAATTATAAAAGAAAAAAGTCTAAAAGAGAAAAAACTTATTTCTAACAACAAATCAAATATAGCTTGGAAAGGCAGTCAAGTAGAACTCATTGAACTTATCAAAGCCCTTATTGAAAATAAAAGTATCAAAGGAGCAAATCAAATAGAAATATTTGAAAGCTTTTCTTCTTTTTTTAACTTCAAAATAAACAACCCCGATCAAGTTATCACTAAAATAAAAGGTAGAAATACTGGTAATGAAACCCTCTTTTTAGATAAACTTAAAACATCCTTAAACAATTATTTTAGTAAATAATAGGGTTTAGTAGAGGTTTAGTAAACCTCATAAACATTGCCTTAGATTTAGTTTTGCTGAAAAATTAAATCAATGCATAAAATAAACTTAATTCAAGTCACACCTAATCAATTAGAAGAATTAATTGAGAAAAAGCTAACAGAACAATTTGAAGATTTAAAAAAACAACTTCAACCTAAAAAACAAACTAACTTACTTACTAGAGATGAAGCTATAAAGCTTCTACAAATCAATTTATCCACACTATACAAATACACAAAACAAGGAAAACTCCAAGCTTATAAACTAGGCAAACGAGTGTATTATAAACGTGAAGAAATTGAAAACGCAATTATTAACCCTAAAAACGTTAATAATGAATAGTACACATAACAAACAACCAATAGAAAACACTTCAATAAACATCAAATCTATTGTTGACGAGATAAACGAAATAGATCGTTGGAATGAAAACACCAAAACTCTGCTTCCAGAGCAATTACTACAAGAATTAAAAACAACAACAGTAAAAATAAATTTTAGAGAAGAATTAAATCTAAAACATGAAACTGAACGAATAACAAGAGATGATTACGCCGTTACAGTTGTGAATAAATTTTTAGAGCATTCTGAAAAGACAGGATATAACTTTGTTTTCCACAGAGAATCCATATACATCTATAATGGTTATTACTGGCAAACCATAAATCAACACCACCTAAGAAGAACTCTAAAAAATGTCGCACTAAAATCAGGCGTTAATGATAGAGTCGCTCAAGTCTCTACTTTCATTAACAAACTAGAAAGTCAGTTTTTTGACAGTGTACATATCCAACAAAAAAATCAAAATGACTTATTAAAAATCATAAATTTCAAAAACGGAACTTTTGTAGTTGATGAACGCAAACAATATTTAAGAAATTTTAAAAAAGAAGATTTTTTAACTTATCAACTACCATATTCTTACGATGAAGACGCAATAGAAATGCCTCTATTTGAAAAATTTTTAAATGAAGTACTCCCTAACAAAGAAAGTCAAAAACTTCTTGCAGAGTTTTTAGGTTTTACACTTATAAACAATAAAATCTTAAAATTAGAGAAAATACTAATTTTATATGGTAGTGGCGCAAACGGAAAAGGGGTAGTCTATGAAATTGTAAACGCTTTATTTGGTTCAGAAAATGTAAGCGGAAAATCATTAGAAGACTTAACAAATGGAGATGGACGCAGTACATCTGTTTTAGAAAACTGCTTACTTAACTTCCATACAGAACTTGGTAAGAAAATAGATCCATCAATTTTAAAAACATTAGCATCTGGTGAGAAAGTAAAGGTGAAAAAACTATATAAAGATGAATACACGATTGAAAACTATGCACGTCTAATGTTTAGCGGAAATGTTTTACCTTCTAATATAGAAAATACTCCTGGTTTTTTTAGACGATTTATTTTACTCCCTTTTAACGCTCAAATACCTGAACACAAAAAAGACACAGATTTAGCTAAAAAAATTATAGATTCAGAACTACCTGCTATATTTAATTGGGTATTAAAAGGAACTAGAAGACTCTTGGGAAATAAAAAATTTACTAAAAGTCAAGAGGTTGAAGACTTAATACTACAATACAAAAACCAAGCTGATAGCACCTCTGTTTTTATTGAAGAAAATGATTATACACCTTCAGATATTAATAAAATAAAAAGAACTGAACTTTATAACAGCTACAAAGTATTTTGTGCGGAAAATGGCTTTAAAAACCCTTTAAGTTCAAGAAAATTTTACACTAAATTAGAAGACAATAACTTTAGACAAATAAAAACAAATGGAGAAAGATATTTTTTCATTCAGAGAAAACACTCCGCCAGTAGTATCTTATAGTTTCTATCCTCCTTCACTTAAGGGCTAAATTTAGGGCAATCATACACCTTAAAACAAAAACACAACTAACTAAAATACAACAGCTTACTGTAAAAAGGGCTTAATAAATATTCTTTTTAAAAAAAATTATGATTTACAAATTAGAACCATATAACGGGCATAAGACACGTTACAAATGCCCTAATTGCAAAAAACACAAAACTTTCACTAGATATATCAATACAGAAACTAATGAATATTTAAGTGAAAATGTTGGTATATGTAATAGAAGAATAAAATGCAACTACCATTACACCCCAAAAAACTATTTTGATAATAATAAAAATTTATCGACACCTGTAAAAAACATTAAAAAAGTACAGCTAGTTAAAAAAACTTCAAAAAAAGATAATTCTATTAGCTACATAGATGAAAGTTTAGTTATAGAATCATTAAACAAACAAAAAAATAACTTCATTTTCTTTTTAGAAAAACTATTAGGCAAAAAAGAAACAACCTATTTAAAAAATCTATATAAAATTGGAACTTCTGATCATTGGCAAAATAGCACTGTATTTTGGCAAATTGATGAAAAACTAAAAGTTAGAAGTGGTAAAATAATGTTATATAATAAGAATTCTGGTAAAAGAGTTAAAACACCTTACAATTATATTAACTGGATACACAAAACTGAAAAATTAAAAAACTATAATTTAAAGCAATGTCTTTTTGGATTGCATCTTATTAATCAAAACAAAAACTTACCTATCGGAATTGTTGAAAGTGAAAAGACCGCTATAATTGCAAGTGTATATATAGATCAATTTATTTGGTTAGCTTGTGGAAGTGTAAACAACTTAAATTACGAAAACACAAAGGCTCTAAAAGGAAGAAATGTAGTCTTATTTCCTGACTTAAATTGTTTTGACTTATGGAGTAAAAAAATAAAGCACCTATTTCCTTTAGCTAATTATAGAGTATCTGATGTCTTAGAAAAAAACTCAAGTATTGAAGAAAAAAAGAGTGGCTATGATTTAGCTGACTATCTAATACACTTCCAACGGATAAATAAAGAATTAATAAAAAGAAAAAAGGAAAATGAAGCATACATTGATTCAAATTAATCTTACCCTTTTTCTTACCCTCAAAAACAAAAAAGCCTTGAAAATCAAAAGATTAACAAGGCTTATTGTGATCGCGACAGGATTCGAACCTGTGACCGTCTGCTTAGAAGGAATTTCACATATAATACATAAAAAACTACAAAACAGTTATTTATAACAAAAATAAAGTTCACCAGTCCTAAAAAAGTCCTATTATTCAGATATTATCCAACCACTTCTGTTACAATATCAATTTTATAGAATCTTTCATTTAAGACATTTTTAGTAATATCTTTAATCCATAATTTTCTTTTATATCCATACATCGTATCTCTCATTCCAATATGTCTAAACCTGTTTTTATTAACTATAAAACTCCATCTATATTCAGTACTGTTAATTCTCATTTTATACCATTCCTCAAAAGTTAATAACAACTCAGGAAAAGCAAGTCCAGGAGGATTTTGCGCTAAGTTATCATTATTATATAATCCATCATAGTAAATTAATGAAAGTATGCTGTTATCATCTTTTTTAATTGCAGCAGTTCTTATTCCATTAAAACTCTCAATTGGTAAACAATACCCATTTATTTTTATTTCATTTGTTTCTTCCTTAGGAGAACCATTAATCTTGATCCCTTCTTCATCTATATAACAAGAATCCAAGTTATCTTTCTCGTCATCCATATCAGTAAATGAAATATGATAACTGCGTTTTTTAGTAAAAGTTTTTGTTGGTTCATCTACAACAAAACTTGAAATATCTGTGAGTTTATTTATTGAAGATGGTTTTAACCTGTTCATTATTATCTTCCCATCAACTGGTTCTAAATCATAATTCTTCCAGTTTTTAACAATAGTTACCAACTCACCAAAAGTTAAATCCGGAACAGCCAGTTTTAGATTAACCTCATTAAGGTTTATGATATTAAATATTGAATTTCCACTTTCATCAAAATATTTTCTCAACCCTAAACTAGAGATTAAAACTGTTTCTGATTTTTGGGTTTCAATTTCTATCTTAACTTTTCCATTCTCTTTATTGTTTTCAAAAGCTAAATTTATATCTAAATATTCTTTCTTATAAATGATCTTTTCATAAACTTTAACATCATTACAAAACACTTTTATTTTAGCAGGAATTAAACGAATTTGACTCCCAATTGAATATAATAAATCAACGAAATCATAACCTGGTTTTAAACTAACATTACCTTGAAATAAATACTTCCCTTTTTTCTCAACGTCAAATTCTTTCTTATATCTTAGAACCTCTTTTTTTACTACTCCAGTAAATTCCTCCCCTTGGATATTAATTTCTATAGGTGAATCTTTGGATTGACTATAGTAATCTTTGCTAGAAAAAACTACCCTTTGTTTTAAATCTTCATCTTCTAAAATTTCTCCTTGAAGTTGAAAACCTGCATCTTGGAAACCTGTTTTTAGTAGGTATAACAAGTATGGCATTGGTTGGATGATGTTTCTATTTACATGATAAGTACCAGGGCCATCTTGTGATAATTCGTTATTATTCACAAAATGTTCCTCTCTACGGTCATTTATAAACTTATTAAAATACTCCCAGCCTGTTTCATCTTCATTATGTTTATCATAAATAACTCTTGGAAAGTTATAATTAACTTCAGGATATTTTTTTTTACAGATACTTTCCGCATGAGTGTATATATTTGACACGTTAAACTTTTCTAAAGGCAACTCTGATAGTTTTTTTTCAAAGTTTGGTAATTCATCAAATCCAGAATCAATCTGAGCCCGAACAGTTTCACCGTTAACTTCTAATATTTCTAAAACAGCAGCATTGATTTTCCCTTCAAAAACATGATACCCTTTATGTTTAGATTTTAAATTAACAGCTTCTAAAGCAGTATAATTTCCCATTTGAACCTTTAAATCACGATCCATTTTAAAATCAAAAGGGAAAGAGTATTTAGTAAAAAAAGAGTCTTTAAATCGCGGACTTTGATCTACGTATGTGACTTTAATATTTCTTAAGTCTAAAGTAAAGGCTGCTGAAACAAAACTATCTCTCATTATTTACTTTTTTAAATTCTACTATTTGGCTATTTAATGTTCTTTGTGAAAAATACGGAAGCGGTTTTTTTGTAATAGGAATTAGTTTAACCCATTCTCCTTTTAAAAATGCAAAACAGATTGTTGACTCCATTAATTCAGTCAACAGTTCAACCTCTTCCTCAAACATCCACCCTGTATTTAGTTTAATTGTATTTTTTTGTTCTACTGAAGATTTAAACTCTCTACCGTTTCTTATGTTTTCAGAAATAATATGATTTAATTCTGGGTGTTGCTGCCATTCTCCAGTAAAAGAAAACCAATCAGGACACATGTTTTGATTTTGAAAAATAACATCAATTACAGTTTGGGTTTCTGGGATTGGATTTAAGCTCAAATTTTCTTTTTCAATAATATTTATTTCACCATAAGTCTTGTCTGCTACAAATCTTTTAAAACAAATATTAACTACAGATTTATCATTTGATAGGTTAGAGTTGTCAATTAAATTCCCAGCTATTTCGCCTAAGCGTTTTACTTCAAAAATACTTTTTATAGCATTGATGGAAATTAATGAGTTACTGTATGTTTTTCTCACAGTACCATTGGTTAGATAAGGAAAAGCTTTGGGTTTTTTTCCTGGTAAAAAGTATAAATTGTTTATTACGCTAGAAACACTCACATCTCCACTTGTGTTATATTCTTCAAGCGTTATTGATGCTTTGCAAGCTGTAAAAAGTTCTTTAGATGTGGGGATTGTTGCTGTTGTGTTGTTTATATTTAATAACTCTAAAGATTCAATTTCGTTAAAAAAATCTTGTATCTCCTCTCCAGGATAAATACTAACTCTATCATTAAAAAAAGCATACTCATAAACTTGATTAATAATTTCTTTAGGTTTACCGTATCCTGAAAATTCCATTGAAAGGATCATTCTGAGAAAGAACTCACCATTAGATTGTTTTTGATAATCAATTAGATGATTATCCAAGCAAAAATTAACATCATTAAAATTTGTTGTAATAGTTTCTTTAACTTCTATAACAATAGTACAAACTCTAGTAATGTTTGAGGATTGTATTTTTATGTAACCATAATTTTTTCCAATTTTTAATTGAGAAGCCTTTAATGTTTCAAAACTTAGGGAATTATTGTTTAAACTTGTAGTAATCCAATCAGATGAAGTAATAGTTAATGCTGCATTATCATAGTTAGTTATTTCCATAACTTCTTTGAACTTTAAATCCTCATGTAATTTTAACAAACCATTAAACCAGTTTTTTGAAATTTTAAAATTATCTGATTTATCTATTATTTCTAAGATTATACTTACCTGCTCAGTAGTTTTTGATTCTTCATACAGCCAATTACTTCCTACTTTTACCCAATCAAACTGTGACCATTCTATTTTACCCCAAAAAACATGTGATCCTTTAGAAAAGTTGAAATTTTGATTCATAGAAATTGCAAAAGCATCATCAAATCCTACTTGTGGAGTACTCTTTTTTAAAATTATTTTATCTTCATAATAAGCGGGTATAGTTAATTTAACACTAGTTTGATGAGGATTTACGACCACAGATCTATCAATCGAAATAAGAGTATCTCCTAAAAGTTTTTTAGAATCTAAATCATACTCTAAATAATACAATCCTTTATTAGGTAATAAGTATTTATCGTTAGTTGACTCTAATTTAATTATTCTTAATTCTTGAGTTCTACTTTCTAACTCTCTTTCAACTCCATTACTATCTGTTCCATATATAATGTGTTTAAATCTCCATTTGTTGGTACCGTAATTTAAATCGGAAAAATTGTTGTACTTTATTTTAAATAAGTGAACACCTTGGTTTGATAGAGTTAAATTATTAAAATCTTGATCTTTTGATTCAACTGTAAAAACTCCAAGAAAATCATTAGGAACATCTATAGCATACCTAAAAGAAATTATATCGGAATATTCTGGTAAGTTTTCTATTTCTGGATATACAACTGATATTGCTCTTGAAGTAGGTATTGATGAACCTAATTTTAGAACTTCATAAATTAAGTCTGGGCTTAAACCCCATTCTCTAATTTCTTTTTCTTTATAGTAAAATTCTTCACTTCCTGCTATAGGATAAACCTTCTCTATTATGAATCTCATTATTGTTTGTTTTTATCTTGAATAGTGTTAAACTTCTTTATTGCTTCATGCATTAATTTTCCGTTTTTTTCATCAGAAAGTAAAAAGGCTTCTATCCCATTATCTTCAATGTTTTCTAAAACATCATTTAACCTATTTACTGCATAAAGGAGCATTATATTTGTGTCGTTTGAGTAACTATTTGTATCAGGTGATTGACTATTTAATGTTTCAATATCGGTTGCCGAACCACCTTCAGCAAATGATTCATTTTTGTTAGTTCGTTTAGCTTCTAACCATTTTGCTACATTAGCTACTTTTGGTTGCGCTAGTAACCACTCTGGAATTACATATTCATTAGCATGCACAGCGCCCGCAACTTCGTGACCTGTTTCATCTTTAAAACCTAATCCTTTTGTAAAACCTCCGCTAGCATAACTAGCTTTAGGTGGTAATGGCTGTGATGCTATTAAACCAATTTGAACAGCTCCTAGAGCGCCTACTATACCTGCTAAAATAGGTCCCAAAACCCCGCCAGCTTTTAATGCGGTGGCTACTGCTACAGCAGTACTACCCATAGCTTCAAAAAGGTTGGCAACTTTGTTTGCTTTTGCTTGTTTATATTCTAATTCAGCTTTTTTATTAGCAGCTTCAATTTCTAATTTTTCAACTTCCTTCTGGTATTTTTCTTGAGTAAATAACCCAGAGTCAAGTTTTTTTTCTAATGCTTTTTTTCTTCTTTCTTGGTACTTAGTAAAATCTCGAAGCTCCTTTTCGTTATTAGCTCTTTGGTGTTCTGCAAACATGCGACCGGCATTAGCTAATGCTTGCATGGCCATACCAACAGCTTGCAGTTTTCCTTCGGTAGTATCTAAATTATCAAAAGTATCAAGCCATTGTGCAGCAGAAAAACCTAAAATATCTGTTTGTTCAAGGGCTTGTTGTTGTTCTTGTTCTTGCGCTAACTCATCATCATCAGATTTTCCTTGTAAAACTCCTCTTATTTTAGTGAGCTTTTCTTCTAAAAACTGGAGGTTCTTTTTTAGTTGCTCAGCAGCAGGACCTGTGGCTCCTTCTAGTTCTTTTTCTAGTAAAGCGGATTGAACTTCTAAAAACTTTATCTGTTGGTCTAAAGCTTTTTTATTTGCTTCTTCTCTAAGTTTATTTTTAGCTTCAGTTATATTTCTTACAGTACTAAGGTCTTTAATACCATAATCATTTTTTAATTTTTGAACAGCTTCTTCATAGATTGATATAGTGTTGATTCTATCAACTTCTAACTCTTTTTCTTTATTGATTTTGGCTAGTTGTGATTTCAAATCTTTAACAAACCACTTTTCTCGAAGAGCTGCTATTTTATATTGTTTTGTGCTCTCGAGTTGTATTAGAATAGCATCGTTTTCTTTCTTAATTTCAATACGTTTGTTGTTAAGCTGATGTAAAGCTTTTATAGTGGTGTTGTATTGTGCTCTTTTTTTTGGGTCTTTTGTGTTTGCTTTTCTTTTTTGGAATGATGAAATAGTACTATTTGTGTTTTCTATTTCTTTTTGAATATCTAAATTTCCTTGTTTTATTTTTTCAATTTGCCTTTTAAAATCTAGTTCTATTAATTCTACTTCTTTGTTTAAGCTATCCTTTTTTATTTGTAGTTTTTCTTTTTGTAGTTCGTGTTCCAGCTCTAAAAGTCTTCTGTTTGCTTTCTTTTGCTCTTCTAGTGTTTTTTCTAATGTATTGTCCTTTTTTTCTTTCGTGATTTTACCTCCAGTGCTATTTCCATTTCCTTTCCCTTTTTCTTCATCTTCTTTTCTTTGTTTTAAAATTTTATCTAATATACCTGAGGTTCCTTTAGTAATTTTCACCAACTCATTTTGGTACGCTTTATATTCTGCTATTTTTTCGGTTAGTATTTCCTTCTTGTTTCCGATGAGTTCCCATCCTACATTTGCTAAATCTTTTTCTAACCTTTTGATGTTTTTTTCAGTGGCTATAATTTCTATCTCTGCCTCTTTTTTAGCATCGCTACCAAAAAGTTTCATATTGTCAGCTATTGTTTCAGCAGCTTTATAGCTTCCTTTATCACTTGCTCTTTTTAAGAGTTTGTCTTGTGATGTAATAATTCTATCAAAAGTGGTTAAAATGCCAGTTAAAACTTCGGTACCAAAAGCTTTCCAGCTTTCTAAAAACACAGGAAAGTCGCTTTGTGTGGCATCAAATAAGTTTGACACCGCTTTTTCGTACTCAACATTGGCTTCAGTTACTCTAAGTGTTGCTTTTTCTAAATCAGTTAACTGTTTGTTACCTTCATCAAAAGAAGCATTTAATTGTTTAATTATCTCGTTAAATCCACCAACGTCTTCACCTGCCCCCTTCCAGATATCCGCAATTAGTTGTTGTTGTTGCTGATGATTAAGCCCTACTCTATTAGACTCTTTAATAATATTGTCTATTGCTTGTTTTGTAGTAATTTCTCCTGAAGCTAATCCTTTTTTTAGAGATTGTGTAAACTTATCTCCAAAGGCATTTTTTAATGCATCTTCTTGAGTTTTTGTTAACTCCTTTAAAGCTAGATCTGATTCTTTGATAGCATCTAATAACTTGTCGTTATATACTCCCCCTTTTACTTCCTGAGTAGCAACATCAATAAAATCTTGTGCAGAATAACCAGCATTTTTAAAATGTATAGGGTATTCTTTAACCTTATCTAGAAAATCTCCATTAATATCAGCTCCCCTAATAAAACCTTGGTTTAATAACTCTAAAGCTTCTTGTTGTGAAATATTCATTTGTTTAGACAAAGAATTTGCTCCTTTTAAAATTTCTTCAAATGATTTATCATTTTGCTTTGAAATTGCTGTAACCGTGTCTCTGTGTTCTGTTAAAGCTTGTCCAGTTAATTGAGTAAGTTGCTTTGTTAGTTTTGTAGTTTTAATTAAGGCTTTATTGTAGTCTAACCACTTCTTTGTTCCAATAGCTATTCCTGCAAAAATTGAAACGAATATCCCTATAGGTGTTAACGCAACTGCTTTTAGTGTAATTAAAAGGCCTTTTAAGTTAGATGTTAATGCTAAAAGACCTGCTTTTGCTTGCATAATATTTCCAGAGCTTAATCCACCCAAAAACATAGCTAAGTGTTCACCTCCTTCTTCTAAAGAAATATTGGTACTCTTTATACTGTCATCAACTTCTTTAAAATGTTTTTTAACATTATCGAGCTCTTTTGATTTTTTAATAAACTCCTCACTCTCATGAGGTAGTTTCTTTAACTCTTTTTCAAGTTTCTTGGTTTCTTTGTATAAGGCAGACCATGTATTTTGTATCTCTTTACCATTAATTTTAAGTACTGCAGTAGTAGTAACTGTTTTTCCCATAAATAAAAAATCTATGCTCAAAAGTGTGCATAGATTCTATTTTGCGAAAGGACATTGAAAAAGGTTAATCTCCTATTATTCCTGTTATGTTAATTAAAACTTCTTCACTTCTGTGTTTAGCAATATTGGTAGTAACAAACTCAATTACATTACTATCTTCCACCGCCTTGTTTATAAATGGTTTTGGTTTCATATTCATTATATGATGTTTGAAACGGTAAGTTGTTTCCTTTGGTTTATGTCGCGTTCTTTTTCCTGCTTCTCGTATAGTGTCTACTCCATAGTGTTGTATAAAACCATGACGTGCCATTTTAATGGATAAACTGCGCATGTAATATTTAGCGGTACCAGCACGAACTAATCCGTATTTTTTTAACCTAGCCTTAGCAGTGGCTTCTTTTAAAGAGGGCGTATTGGTGTTGTTAACATGATTGGCAAAACTTGCTGTTTTACTTCTTAGCGAAGTTTCAAGCATTTGTTCTGCTTTTTTAGCTATTTCTCTTTCATTCTTGAACATGGTTATTTCTTATATAAAATCCACATGAATAATTGATGGCTTACCTCATTGGTTTCATTTCCTTCTTCATCTTTTTTATAAAATATTTGAAGGTCTTTTGAAAAACCTAACTCAATTAGTATGTCGTAAACATCATGCTCATTAAATATACCTGAAGGCACAATACCTTTAAGTGTTTTAAAAACTTCTAAGGTGGTTAGATGAATGGGTAATTTCCCGCTAAATTCTGGTTCGAAATATTGTAATAATAAATCCTTAGCTTCTTCTATGTATTGCTCCATAATTTATTTTTTAATCACAAACACTATTAATGTCTTTCCAGTCTTCAGCAATTAAACTTAATGACTGTTTGTTTCTTAAGCTTAATAAAACTTCTACACCAAATGAGGTGTTTGAAAGTTCAACCGGTAAAATTTGGACACTATCTTTGATAAAGGAGTTAAAAAGAATGTGATTTTTAAGGTTGTTATCGTATTTAATTCTTGATATAACTTTTAATGCAAATTGTTCTGCATCATCAACGCTTTTATATTGTAACTCAAAGTCTTCAGAATCCACATTGTCAAACATAATAGCGAATCCGATTTTCCTAACTGCTACCGTGTTTTGTTCTGGCCCCTCTAAGCCTAATTTATACTTGTATAGTGCTAAGTAAGGATTATCAACGCCATCAGAACTGCCAATTACATTTTGCAGCTCCCTATTGAAATAACCAGAAAAGTCTTTTAAAAAATTACTGTTTTCAACTAATTGTTTGAAGTAGTGCTTTATTTCAAGATATCCATTATTCATATTTAAGATTTTTTTAGTGCCTTTTCTTGTTCTTCATGACGAATTATTGATTCTTCTAATACATTAAAAAAATCATAGACATTGGTTTTATTGCATTCACTTAATACTCCTAACGGTTGTCGTTCGTCCATTGCCATGGTGGTTATAATCTTACTAAATGGTGTGTAAGACTTCTTTTTAAAAACTGGTTTTAATTGCTCTTCTTCATCTTCTTTTGGTTTAGGAAATACAATAGGGTATTTACTTGTTATTAGTGTTCTTACTGACAAATAAACTAATGCTATTTGATAAATTGTTTTTAATGGAAGCTTGTCGGTTATTTTAGCTACTTCTGGGAGTTTTAAAGAGTCGTATCCGGTTTTTAAACTATATAAAGAAGCTGCTAATTGATATAGGTACACTTCTTCATTTGTTTGTTTCCATTTAAAAAAAATTGCATCTGTTACTGAAAACTGTTTTATTGATATGTTATTTAGTCTTGGACCTGGAGCAATTAACTTCTTAACTTTTGGAAATATATTTAATGATGGGGTTGTTAATAGGAATTTATGATGCTGCATAAGTACATCAGGTGCTACTTGACTAAACACACTATATGCTTTTATTTTAGAAAGGAAAGTATCGTTTTTTTGAATGGTTACTTTAAGGATTTGTAGAATATTTTTTTCAAAATTATATTCTGTACTATTGAGATATAAATATGCAATTTCTCTTTGTTGCCAATTGTTTAGTTCTTGCCAGTCCTGAGGAGTAGTAATATTCATCAATTATTTGTCTTTGTCAATAATAATAACTTTGTTTTTTCCGCATTTAGATTCTGGAGTAAACGTAATATCTCGAGGTCCTAAACGTAAACCTAAGAGCCACTTTACTTTCTTACGCCTTCCTTCGTGTTTTATTAAAACGGTTTCATTGTTGAATTCTCTTTTATTAATAATAACGTTTAAACTATCATTACGATAAACAAGCTTGCCTCTTATATCTAAACACGTTGTTGAATCTCTCCATGGAATAGTATAAGGGGTACTATCTCTAATGTACTTTATTATCGGAGTAACATTTATTGTCTTTTTTAAACTATCTATATAACTTATTTTCTGATAGTAAAGTCCTTGTATTCGTTTGGTTTTTACTTTAGATTTTTTTACCAGGCTATTAAGCTCTTTATTTTGCTGTAACAGCTCCTTAATTTCTTTATCTTTTTTTACCTTAAAGATTGCTATCTCTAAACTATCAAGTTTTAAAGCTGTTTGATAATTGTTTACCGTTCGTTGGTTTTCTTTTTTAAGCTCCTTGTTTTGTTGGTATAAATAGGTACCAAAACCAAATAATGCAATGATGATTAAGTACTTTAAATCTTTAAAGTTTAATAATTTTAATAACCACATAATTAAAAAGGGTTTAAACATTTGCAAGGAACTATTATTGGTTCTGGATCTGTTAATAAACCAAATTTCCAAACACTTACATGACAATGAGGTTTCATTTTATTTGAACCATGATAAGTAGCTACATCCTGAAGCGTACCAATAACATCACCCTCACTTACAACATCCCCTGTTTTTACAGTTGGCAAAACATACATTTGTTTTACTTTATAAGTATCATTTTTAATTTCAACTAATTTCATTTTAGTTGAACCTTGGTAGACATTACCTACTCTTACACGTCCACTTTCACAGGCGTATACATTTTGCCCTGGCACACCAACAAAGTCAACTCCTTCATGTTTACGGCTACCTCTTGAAGCTCCAAACCAACCATTGCCGGTTGAGTCTTTTCCTCTTAATATTATAGGTTTTAATGGCGCTTTCATTTTTTTATTGATTTTTTAAACTATTAAGTAATTTCTCTAGCAAGTTTTTTATAATAGAAGAAATAGATTTAAACACGTATGTTACTGCATCATATTCAACTAAGTTTTTTCGTGAGTAAGCAGAACCCGCATTAGCGATTGCTGAGTAACCTTCTGCCATAGCTAATGCAACTAATAATGTATTAACTACTTTTAAAGCGTTTTGCTTATCAAAAAGCCCCCACATCAACCCACAAATAACAGGGATGACAAACATTATAATTTTTGATAAAATTCCTTTTTTCCCTTCTCTTGAGCTTGGGTTTTTTAAATTAGGTACTCTTTTAGCTTTTAATAAACCTGTTATGATGTCTAAAAACATGAATATTATAAGTGTATAAAAAGCATAGGCATCTATTCCTATGCTATTTAACCAAGTGTAAAAGCAAAAAAACACGTAGCTTATAGCTTTAAAAATTCCAGAAGTAGAATAATCTATATGAGTTGTTTTCATGAGGGTTAAATGTTTTTTTTTCCTATATAAAAGGGGGTGCTAAAATTTTTTAGAAACTGGTACTCTAACCAGTTCTTTAATTTACTATTTGGCGCTAATGACTTATTCCATTTATTAAATTCATTATTAGAAAAAACAAAAGCCTTGTAAATATTTCCATGGTGTTTTATTTCTTCTAATTTATTAGTCCATAAAAAATCATGTATTAACGAGGAAATTAATCTTTCATCAAATGGTGGTAAAAAGCTCCATAGCCATTTTGGCTTACTGCTTAAATCAGTTTTATAGCCTTTTGGTATTATAATTTCTCTACCATCTGACAGCTCAACATTAATGGCTGTAGTGGTGATGAAATCACGACTACTCGATGTTATATAAGCTAGTGGTATATATTTAGGTTGTTGCAAGTAATTGATCTTCATTGTAAACTATCCATTCTTTTGTTCCATATCTACCAAGCTCTGTTTGATTTATAGTATCAAATAGCATAGCTTGTACTTGAAGCGCATTAAATTTATCCACAAAGTTCTCAGAAGTTAATATTGGCTGGTTGATTAAAGAGAATAATGACGCTACTCGTTCATTAGTAAATTCTGAGTCAACCTGAGGGTATTCTTCTTTTACCACTATTTTAGAGTCAACAATATCAAAAAGCTCCTCTTTATAAATAGCAACAAAACCATTGTGCGTTTGATTGAACTTTAAAATTTCTCTTGAAACATAATACATTTGTCCATCGTTACCTTGACGAACTTTTGTAGTGGTGCATATTTTTTTCATTGTTAAATTTTTTCATTTATTAAAGTTTTTAATTCTAAAAAAGAGTTAAAAACTACGTTATTGTTTTCAGAATTATTTAAATCTGTAAATTCTATTGTGGTTTCCAATTTTATAGCAAAGTCTACATTTTCAATTAACATATCACCAAGGCTTCCTGAGTAGTTTAAAGATCTTACGTAGTACGATTTGCTAATTGATTCAATTTCAACTCCACCTTCATTATACTTTTTCTCTAAAAATGATATCTTACTATAGTGTACATTGTTAACCGATGAAGAACTATCTGTATAAAAGTCAACATTGTGAATTTTAAAATGTTCTTTTGAATCATTAATTCTACTTTGATTTTCGGTAACTTCTGTAAGTAATAAAATTTCACTACTGTTATCAAACTTAGCGTTTTTACCTACAAGGTATATTTTCTTCACTAGCTTAACTGGGTAAACACCTGAGAAACCAAAATCATTTCTTGATAAATAAATTAATTGTAAAACATGAAATTGTTTAGAAGAAAACACAAGTCCTAGACTTACTTGATTAGTTTTTGTTGTGTTTATATTAACATTGCCTGTGCTTATACTTGAGACTGGTGATTTTTTATAAGACAGAGTTCTGAAATTTTCCGTGATGAGTTTTACTTCTTTTTCTGAGTTGTTAAATTCAAAATTTTTGTCAAATTGTAATGTTTTAGTTTCAAAAGCTACAGCGCTATTATGATTTAAAACACTTAAGGGATAACCCTTTATATAATCGGGCTTAGTATTGTCTTCTTGATTGAAATCTGACTGTACTTGTTCGGGAATAACAATAGGAACAGCTATTCCTTTTTCGTTAAAATACTTATTTTCGTCACCTGTTGGATTAAGTGTTATTTTACTAGCTAGAGCATCAATTAATCCGGCAATATTTGATATGGATAAATTTTGAAGATCTGTCTTGTTTTGTTTAATATAAGAAACAATTTCTTGTAATTCGTCTAAAGATGTGTCATCTGATGTTAGAATTTGATTTACAGCGTCTATTAACTCTTTTAAAACAACACCTTGTTTTGCAGATAATGTTTTACTACTGTCGTTAGTTGTTAAATTATCGGCAATACTATTTGGTTGTAAAGAAGTAATTATTAAATCACGTAAAGCCTGCGGCAAAATAACTGGCACCAACGGGTTAAAAACTAATCGTTGTAAAGCTTCTTGAGCTGCTGTGGGGTCATCATAAACAATTCCATCAATTTCAACCTCATTTACTAGAGCATCAAGAATGGTAAAGTTTGCCTTCTCATGAGACTCAATAATTAACCTGTTACCGTTAGTTACTGCTTTAAAGTTTCTTAACGCTAAAACTCCACCAATATCAAAAGCATACTCTTTAAGCTCTCCATCAACTGTTTTAATTTTATAACCCATGTAAAAATTTTTAAGCTAAATTAAAGATGCGGTCAGAATACAGAAAGGACGTGAATTTATAGGTATAAACCTGATTTCTTGGCTATAGTAGGCCTGTGCGATATAGTTGAATTAAATTGATAACAAGGGAATTTTTCAGGATTGTCTTTTAACTCTTTATGAAGTAACACCAATAAATCGTTTGCTTTTTTTAAGTATTTTTTACTAAGTAGTTCTAGGTTTTTAAAGTCTAGGACTTGTGATTTTTGCCATGGTAATTCCTCCCATTGAATTACTATCCCCGTATTAGTGAATAGCAAAGTTGGTTCTGTTATTGCATCAGCAATAGTAAAATAGGCTACAATGCTTTTTAAAAGTTCATTAGTTCCTTCATCAACTTTGATTTCTTCAATCGTACAGCCTGTTAATTGATTACTTAAATAGATTTTCCACGAATTCCTCATCAAAGGGATTAACCTTTTAAAAACGTCCCATGAGCTTCCAATTTCATAAATATTAGAAAATTCTTGAGGAGTAGATATTATTAACTCTTTTGAGTTTAAAAAAGTTAATTGACTTTTTAAAGTAGTATTTAAAAGTAAGTTAATTGCTTTTGATAATGCTTTGTCGGCTATCTTCACAGCTGCTATACCAAAATCTCTTACATCCCACCAATCCGCTTTGGTTAATTTATTGTCATCGAAGTTTTGCCCACCTGTGTTTGATATATGAATTTTAATAAATGGAATAGAAAATGCTACCATATAGTTTGCTGCAGCTCTTTCTATACTCGTGAATATTTCTGGATGTGTGGTTTCTATTTCTTCAAAAATATCTTGTGGTATAAATTCATAAATTTTATTTAGAGCTTCAACCTTGTAAGGCATTAACAACTTTATATCTAAATTTTTTGAAACATTAATATGTTTTTTTACACCTTCTATAGTAGTAAATAATGGCATTTTTTTTGGCTATTTTTTTTTTGTCCTTTTTAATATGTTTGTTCGTTACTTCCGTTGGGGTTTTTGTCTAGTGTTGTTAGGTTGATGTTAGGGAATTTACCTATCAAATTTTCGTTCCATCCATTCCAATCTCTAATTCTTGTAAAAATTTCTAGAGTTCTAGCTCTTCTTATTGGCATTCTTGAGCATAGAATAGTATAGGCTTCTCTTTTATCGGATCCAGAACCGCTAAGATTTTTTCCGCCAGGAATTCCAGCACCCAACAAACAAGGGTCAACACCCATAGAAAAAAGAATTTGAGAATTACCACTGGCTGCATCAGGTAAAAAGTTTCCGTCTTTAATTTTGTCATCTATAGGAACCACTTCAATTCCTTTTATAAGGTTTCCATTACCATCACGAAAATATGGTGAAACCAAAGAACGTCCACTCGCTTTATTACCGCTTAAATGTTCATCGATTTTCCCTACTAATTCAACGCGTTTTTCTTCTCGTGTTTTTTCGTCAAACTCTTGCCAAATATTTTGCCCGTATTTATGAGAAAAAAAATCGTCTGCTACATAAACCAAATGTTTTAAATTAATTTGATTCTCAAACATATATTTCTTAAACTCCGGAACAGATAAT
This sequence comes from Tenacibaculum sp. SSH1-16, assembly GCF_040104435.1. Taxonomy (NCBI): domain Bacteria; kingdom Pseudomonadati; phylum Bacteroidota; class Flavobacteriia; order Flavobacteriales; family Flavobacteriaceae; genus Tenacibaculum; species Tenacibaculum sp. SSH1-16. The sequence goes on along the minus strand of NZ_JBECOV010000017.1, from coordinate 42,413 downwards.
ACAACATCTACCCAACCGTTTCTAAATGAGCTATGCCACTTTACAACAGGGTAATTTTTTTCATTTGTAAGTGGAGCAATTACTGGTATTATAAATTTTTCGATATTCTTTTTTTTACAATACTCCCTTGCTTCTTCCACGCTAACTTCTGGACTAAAAAATTGAACTTTTTCAGTTAAATCTTCATCATAATTCTCCCAATCAGAATTGATGTAAACATAATTTATTAACCCTGTTTTTTGATCAGGAATAGAAAGTCGACAGTATGCTGATTGATGCCTTTTAACTGATATAACTTTAGATTTATCTGGGGATAATAAATATTCAGGATAACAAATATTAAAAGTCTCATAATCAGCAACTATTTCACTTATGAAAATTTGCCATCTTACTTGTTTAAAGAAACTGTGAATATCAGGAAAAGAACGTATTAATCTTTCTCTTAAATCAACTCCTTTTTCAGTTTCTATTTCCTCATATAATTTAAAACCGGTGCCGTAATGCGCAGATATTAAAACTTCAAGCCCTCCTACAGCTGCGTCAGTTTTTACAAGTTTTTTATAGAAATTTTGTGGAGACAAATTATCTTCTCCCCATGCAGAAAATTCTCCGGTATCATTGCTTCCTTTTTTTTTCTTTACTGATGTATGTCGGGAGCTCTTTTTGTCAAAAAAAGAAACTGTGTTTCCTACAGCATAAATATTTGAACTGATTCTTTCCATTAGTACACTACATTAAAACCGTTATATTTAATAATTGACAGAATGTTTATTTTTTGAGGTCTATCTAAATCAGGGATTTTTAAATTTCTTGTTTTGTTTTCCCAATGATTAGGGTTCTTCAATTCCTTACCTTCCTTAAGGCTGGTTAGGCTCCTTTTTTTTCCTTGCTGCATTAATGTTGCGTTAAAGTAAGTGGTATATTTCCCTCCAGTTTTATTTTTTTTATCAAAGCTCCTGACTGATATTGTAAAAGGAATTGGGTTTTTATTTTCATCCAATTTCTTCATGTCTATGAGAACATCCTTTAAACTTATGTTTTCTACCATGGTTCAAAGGTGCTAATACGGGGGTGGTAAATAAAGGACACACTTTTTTTATCCTTTAAACAGGTTGTTTTATCATACTTAAAAAACTAAGACGATTATTTACAGATAGTTACATGGAAAAATATACTTAAAGTTCTCATTGAATTACTCAAAATACCACAGCCGCCTTACTAAAAATTAAAATTTGAGTTTTTGAAAAGAGCGAAATATGAAATTATACCTGTTGATTTTGTGTTTTTTGAGCTATAGGTTAGTAACTATGTATGATGAGTGATAGTTGTAGTCCATCAAGTAAGAGAACTTCCACCATAATAAATAATCAAAGCAGTCAGATAAGTGAGTAGCATGCTCTTGAAGTATAACTGTTGATCTCTCGCTGCTTTTATCTTTTTCAAAAGCATCTCCTTTATGATTAAGCCCTGCGTTCTCCATTGATATAATTAAGTTAGGACAGTTGTCCTGGTTTATTCTTATGTGTGGTAATCCATGTGATGCTTCAGAAAGTATCTCGTTAATAAGCCTAAACTTCAACATGTGCGCAGGGTTATTAGAATTTGGAGTCTTATTCATTACTTTCCATCCGGCAGCTCTTAGTTGATTCTCTACATCTTGAGCTAAAGTTGTTTTACTGTTAGCTTCTGCTTTGTATCCAGAACGATCGTGATATAAGTTTACTTCCTTGCAATTGTGGTCCTGGTAATAGTCTATAAACTTCTTAACTAAATCAGATAGTTTGTGTGGATTTTTAACAAAGAATTCGTTAAGTATGTTGACTTGGTTTAAAGACTTTAGATACTGAGATACAATACCAGTATTAATCCTACCCCCAAAATCTAAGGCAAAATCTATAGGCTGATTCTTCAATAAATCAGTATCGTACTTACAACTCGCAATATACTTTTCGGTTACCCCTCCAAGTAGATTTATATCGTACTTGTGTTTATAGTAATGTTTATGGTCCTTAAGTTGTGCATAAAACCCTTCAGCAACTCCTTTAGGTCTAATGTTCTTTATTTCTGCATTAAATATCAGTTCAGAGACAGCTTGCTCTCGCATTTCTTGAATCCAACCTTTTTTAAGGTTTTCGATGTTAACGTGTGCAGGTGCTTTCAAAAACACATATTCATTAGGTTTTTTCTTAGCTAACTGTTCTCTTTGTGTAAACCAATCGCCTTTTTTTGTTAGTGCTACCGATGAAGTAAAAATAGTTGCATTTACCAATGAACATTTTTCAAATTCTACTTTCTTTGCTCTATTGGTAGTAAGTACATTGTTAAAAAGACGCTCGTAACTTAATAATGCAGCTTCATCGCCTATTACTATGTATGAGTTTAATCCACGTCCCGAATCAGGATTATCCAACGAAACCATTACCCATACAAAACCATTTCTAAAATGAATAACATTACTCCAGCTATTGGGAGCTTGAAAAGGAAGCTCAAACCCCATACTTTGCCCACTTTTACCAACTACATAATCTATACCTTCATATAGGCCGAACATTTCCAAACCTTCTTTTGTAGATGGTAATGTTCTTGATTTAATTTGAACAAAAGTTTCACCAACCAATACACCGGTAGCTCTAGGCATCTGCCTAACACCTTCTTTCATGTACCACCCTAATAAGGTAGACTTTCCAGAACCCCTACCCGCTTCTATATTAATATGCTTTGCTTTATGAGTCCTGTTTGCCTCAATAGCAGCAATCTGTAAAGGATTTAGAATTAGTTTTTTTTGTGGTAAATATTTACTCATTTACGTCTTCATATTCAGCATCTTCTGCCATTGAATTAAAATCTACTACTCCTTCTGCTAAAACCTTTTTAAGTATTTTATTTCCTTTTCTCGACATGTGTATGTTATATACATTTGCTTGTATTTTATTTGGATCTATAACTTCTCCATTATCCTCAAAATCAAATAAAGCTTGGTATTTTTCCAAGGCTCTAAGAGCTATCTCATCTTTGCCTTTTTTTAAGTTTCTTTGGTATATATCCCAATACCCCTGAGCAATTACAAGTTTTTCGGCGGTTTTATCAGTTTTGTCCAACTCGCCAAACAACTCCATGGCCATATTATAATCCCTGTAAGCTGTTGCTTGGCTAACACCATACTCGTCAAGAAGTTTTTTTAAAACTTGACCTTTGTTGTACTTGTTATTAAGACGCATAGCAAAAGCATGTCGAAGTCTTTTCTTTTTTTCTGCAACTTCTTTAGACAACTCAATTGTATCATCTAAAAATGAAGCTTTAATAAGCTGAAAAGTATTATCTTTTGAAAATTTTGTCAGTTCCATACTGCTAAAATACCTGCAGCAGAGAACGTACTAAAGGACAATAAAAAAGCCTTGTTAATTAGTTTAACAAGGCTTTTTTTGTGTTGTTTAAGTAATTGTTGTTGTGTATTTTTTATGAAGCATTATATCAGTATAACCTGTATTATGTGTTGTATTGTTATAATGGTAAATAACTTTAGCATTATTAAATGGGTTTTTACCTCCAGTGTTAGTCTCTATCCATTCACACAACTCCACAACACTTGATTTATTTGATGTAAAATAAAAATAATTAGTATTCATTAATACTTTTAAAACATCTAAATAATCAGACAACTTCCAGTAATTATTATACGTTGAGCAATCGGTTGATAAGTATGGTGGATCAACCAAAAACACTACGTTGGATTCGTTTTTGTATTTTTCAAATAATTCTTTATAATCATACTTAACAAAAGTAACTCCACTCAAGTAATTACTAGCATCATAATTAGTCTTTCGAACCCTATTGTAAAATCGTTGTTTTCTAAAATCTTCTAGATTTTGAACGTAATTCATGCTGAAAAGCAAGTTAGCTGATAGTGAAATATAATCAACATAACCATTTCGGTCTGATTCCGTAACAATATCTAATATTTTAAACTTTATATTATCTGGTATAGCTTTTTTATTTGGAATATCTTCCACCAAACCTCTAATCTTAGATAACAACTTGTTAGTTTCAGGTATCGCATTTAATCGCTTTTTAAAATTGTCATAATCGTTGTAAATTACTTTTGCTTTAGAGTTTTGTTGTTTAACTGTGTGGCTCAGTAAACCGCTACCTCCAAACAAATCAATATAAATTGCGTCTTCAGGATATTTTTTTAATTCTTCTTTAAAGTTTTTAATAAAATTTCTTTTTTGTCCTTGAAAAGGTAATGGTGAGCTTTTATGTTGTTTACTCATTATGTATTTAAATTAAATTTTGGTTTGTTTCCTTTTATTAGTTCTCTAGTATTATCAATGTTATTTTCATAAATATGAACATTACCCAACATTATGGTAATACTTTTAAGTGGTAGGTTTATTTGCCTGCTAATTAAATACAAGTGATAGATGTCTGCTGGCAACCCTAAAGAGGCATCGCTACTTCTTTGATAAGCTGTTAAAACCAATTTTCCTCTGTCAATTTGAAATTGAATTAGGCTCAAACAAGGTTGTTGATTAGTTTCAGTATTATTTGCTCCAAGGAATAAAACATAGTTTTTTGAGTTACGTTTTTCTTTGTTAATCCTATTTATTAAAGGTGGAAGTTGTTCGAAATAAGTAGGATATGAGTTAACCAAAATAGGACCACAATAATCCCACCAAGAAACACCTATTTCTTTGTATTTTTCTGTGTTTCTTTCTCCTTTCATGAACAAATCAAGTTCATTTTTCAGTTTATTTCTTGCAACTGCATGACCTTCAAGAATTTCAAGTAAATCAACTGGTTTTAACTCTAACTTTTCATTAATAAGATATTTTATTAATCCTTTTTTGTTGTACTGTTTCTTACCTTTTTTTAGTATTTTTTCTAAAGTTTTATGGTACTTATTCATTATTAAATTTTTAATTTTGCTGTTCTCACCACTCATAGCAAAAGCCACACAAGCGAGACTGTTAAGACTTACGTCCTCCAGTAGCTTGTGTGGCTCTTGTTTAAAAAGTGGTGAGATATTTTTTAAAGCTGGGGGATTTTTATCAACCCCTTGTTTCTTTTTCTTCTAATAACTTATTGATGTTATCAACTTGAATTTGGAATTCCTCCAACTGTTCTAATTTGCTAGATAACTTGTCCGTTAATTTTAATTTATTCTTATCGGTTGCTTTACTTAAAGAAATTTTGATTTTTTCAATAGTCTTTTTCCTGTTAGATATATTGCTGCGTAGGTTGTTGCGTTTTTTTAATAACTCAACTTCTGTTAGGGTAGAAAAATCATTTTTAACATCTTTTGGCAATAAACGTTTGTAAGTTTTGTAATGAAGTAATTCCTTGTTAGCAGCGTCAACAATATTTATGCTTTTATAAATTTCAAGTTGTAATCTAAAAGCTTCCTCTTCGTCTTTAATTGCTACATTGTTTAGTTGAATTTTTAATGAACAGGCTTTAATCCACTCATTTCTTCGCTCTAAATAAACAGGATGAAGTTCTACCGGATACTCAGAAATCAAACCAATATCATTTAACGATGACTCGGGTTTAATAACAATCTTTTTCAAATTGTTTTCGATAGTGGTTCTTTCAACCAGAGTTTCTTTAACTTCAGTAGTTTTTGGCAATCTTTGTTTTAGTTTTCTCAATTCAGCACGAATCTTTGCTTCATTCTGTAAAGAATATAGCTTAGGTAGCTTATCAATAAAACGTTGGTTGCCACCTAACGCCAAATAATCACTAATTAGTTTTTTGTATTGCTGCTTTACATTCATAACATAAAAAAAGCCCCTATTATAGTTTGGGGAAGAATAGAGGCTTTAAAGACACGATAAATAAAAATCACTATAAAATGGCAAGGTTACTTTTTAGGTAATAATGACTTTAAAAGTTTAACATCAGTTTTATTTTTTTGAGCTATTTTTAGCTCAATAAGTTCTTTTAGTTTGCTAACCGGTATTTTGTTTTTTTTAAACAATTCAACAGCTTCAGGTTTCAATCCTATGTGAGGGAATCCGGTTAAATACAATTCTAAAGAATCAGCTGGTAATTTGCTTAAATCAACAATTTTATTACCTGGTAAGTAGGTTTTACTTCCAGGTAATAAGTTCTTAAAATATATGTTCAAATCCATAACTACACTATGGTGTTGGTGTATCTTTTAATTCAGTTATGGCTCCTGGGTAGTAATACAGTTTGCTATTAGCAGCAGCTTTAAAAGCAACTCCTGAATTATCCTCATACTTTTTACCGGTAGTTCCGTCACCACCTTCAACAAAAGCAGGATTTAATTTAGTACCAAAAACCCACTTATTGCCATTAGCATCAATAATTACTAATACCATTGGCACGTTTTTATAGGCGTCTACAAAACCTAATACTTTTGGATTGAAACCAGGAATGTAAAATTCCAATTCACTTTTAGCTTTTTTGTTTCCTCTATTACCAACTAAAGTAGATTTTAATTCACTCTCATCCACCATTACATCAATTCCCTTAAACCCTTTATCTGTAGCAACTACTAGGTTAGCTTCAGGAATAGTCATTCTTGAATTGTAAGAAGATAAATCAGAAGGTAAATCCAACTTATCTAAATGTGGAGCAGGTATGTATAGTAATCGTGTTGCTGTTCCTCCGGCAACTTCAACATTAGGACAGTTATCTATATTCTCATGTGCAACGTTGTCAAAACATCCCATAGTTTATAATTTTTTAATTAAACTTGAATTTCCTCCTAATAACTCAACTAAAGCATCTTCATCTTCAGCAAGCTGTTTTTGGGTGTAAACCTTTCCTCCAAATCTAATTTTAACTGGAGCGCCATCTGAGAATTTATACTTCTCATTTCTAAAATTAAAATCTAAACCTATCTGTGGTTTTGGAGTTTTTTTTGTGGTTCCTTTCGCTAAAGCTTCCTCTTTGGTTGCTACTTCTTGCTCACGTTTCGCTAAAGCTTCCTCTTTGGTTGATACTTCTTGCTCACGTTTCGCTAAAGCCTCCTCTTTAGTTACTACTTCTTGCTCACGTTTCGCTAAAGCCTCCTCGTTAGCTTTTAATGTTTCTTCTTTTGAAACTTCTGAAGTATTGTTTACTTCAGAAGTTTTAGTTTTATTTTTTGACATAATTAGTTAAGTATTATACTCCAATTAAACCTTGTTCTTCTGGGAAATACAGTTTGTTTAACTCTGTAATTCCTAAACCTTTGTTTTTGGTACCATCTGGTGTATGTGCAAATGTTAATTCATTAATTGCGAAATCATACCCTAAAGTAAACTCACCTAAAACATTTAAGATTCGCTTATCTACTTGAACATCTGTAATTGTAGCAGGATTATCTATAACATCAACCATTTTAACAAATCCGTTATCAATAGTTGAAATAATTGTTCCATTAGTTAAGCCAGGGATACCAACTATTTCACGCTTACCTAAACGAGTTTTTAGTTTGTTGTCTTGGAATTTGTTTTGTCCAAATCTTTCTTCATAATTAATCTGATAAGCTTCTTTGTCGTTTTCAGAAACGAATACTTTTTTAACCCTTGATTTTGCATGTTCAGGAAGGTTTCTTTCATAAGAAGTCATTACATCCACAATATTAGTTTCAGTAACTGCATCACCAGGTATTAAGTAATACGGATTATCGGTGTTTAACAATCCTTTTCTAATGATTTCATTTAAACCATCCATTGAGAAACCAAACTCAGGAGTATCTAATCCAATTTTAGCTGGATCATACACACCATGCACAGATAAAATATTTACATCAGAAATAATTTTTTTGAGTAACAATTCAATTCCATGTTTTGAAATCGTTTTATCTTTAAGTGCTTTATTTTCATCATACATTGATTCAATAACAGTTCCAATAATTTCAGCAGGATCTAGTGTAAAATCTACTTTTTGATGATAATTTTTCATCACTTTATTTCTGAACTGAACTTCTCCAAATGGCGTCCATTTCTTTGAGCTAAATCCTTGAACTACATGACCTATTAAAGAATGTAAAGTAGGGTACTCACCTCTTACTTTTGTAATGGTTCTTGAGTGTTGATTTAATAAAATACCCTGAGACAAAATTGCAGCTTGTAAAAGCTTTGGGTTCTTAGCTAAATACCCTAAAATTTCTTTTTTAATTTCTTCTACCTTCATTTTTAAATGTTATTTAAAAGTTTATTATGTTCGGCATTCGGGTCAATGTAGCCTTCAATTAATCCATCGTCTAGATCAGTTTCTTTACCATCATTAGTAATCGCAGTGTGTACAGTTTTCTTTTCTCCATACTCTTTACATTTAGTACCAAGAGCTTTAATTTGTTCGGCAACAGAAGCGTTTTCCTCAACTGCTAACTCATTTAACTCTAAAGCAGCTGTAACCGCATCGGTTGTGTTTTTTGCTTCTTGAGTTAAAGTTGCTACTTGTTCTGTTAATCCAGAAGTGTCCTTTTCTTGTAAAGCGCTTTCAATTTTCTCTAAAGCTTCCTCATCAAAAGAAGCAAAAGGCTTTCCGCCAAATATTCCTGCTTTAAGGTTTACAGCTTCAACACCAAGTAAACCTGCTAGTAATGCGTATTTCATCTATTTTTTAAATTTGTGTTAATACTTCTTTTAGGGTCGCTATTCCATCAATCAAACCAACTTTTAAAGCCTCTTTAGGTGTGTAGGTTTTTCCTTTAAAAACTTTACCATCATCTTTAATAGATTTACCAATGTTAGATTTTACTCTAGCAATAAACTCATTACCTAAATATGCTAATCGCTCTTCATATAAAGTTTTGTCTCCTTTTAGTAATTCCCTAAATTCTTTGTTCTTTTCGGTAGATTGTGGTGCGTACACTTCGTAAATTGTAGCACCCCATTTCTCAAACATTGCTGAGTAATCTTGGTAATTCATCATAACGCCTAAGCTTCCAATTAAGTCGGCATTAGGGTGAGAAAAACGGTGTTTACATGCAGCAGCAATATCAAGTGCAGCACTACACATATATCCATTAGTAAAAGCATAAGTAGGTTTGCTAAAATTTTGTAATACGTTACATAATTCAGCGGTTCCGGAAACCATACCACCACCAGAATCAATATTTAAAACGACTGCGATTACGCGATCGTCGTTTTCAAGTCTTTGTAAAATTTTAATGATTGACTGCGTACCTAAATAATTCCAAGAAGAGTATTTAATAATAGGACCAATAATATTAAGGACAACCGGAAAAGACTCTGAACCGTTTGATTGATGTTCTGCTGCTTGCAGCTCTATATTGTGCATAGCTACAGCTTCAATTTCTAACTCACTTAAAAAGTTTTCCTTTTGATAAGACATTATAATTCCAGTTAAAACTGAAGTTAAATATCCTTTGTCTATTGCTAAGGGTTGATTAATAAAATGGTTGTTTTGCATAAAATACTCTTTATGCAAGCAAACTTATTGTAGTCGGTTGGCAAAGAAAAGGACACGGAAAGGCTCGCTAACTTTTCTAAGTAAAGGATGTATAATTGTTTCTCCAGTAATTTGGATAGAAAAATGATCTTTCCCCCTGCTGTTATCTTGTATATTATCAATAACATCAATACTTAAGCGTTCTCTATCGTTACCAAGCACCATCATTTCTCTGTTAGATGCTACAACAACAACATAATTATTATCTTTTGCTAAGTCGTATAATTTTGCTCTATTTTGAAAGGTTAAATCAAAAAAAGGAAACGAAAGATCTATTGTAAAATAGTTGTTTTTGTTCTGCTTCTTTAATCTAAACCTTCTTTTAAAGCTCTCAGGCGTCTGTACTGGTATTTTATATAAGTATTCAATAGTAGGCGGGTAAAGACCTTTAAGGTTTTGATTAAAGGTTAAAACAGAAGCGTTGTACACTATAACGTGTCTTATTTCTCTTATAAAATCTTCTGGTGTATTGCATAATTCTGTATTCATAAATCGGCATATTTTTTGGCTATTTTTTTTTTGTCCTTTTTGCTACGCAGATATTTTTAATTTTTTCATTATTCCATCTTTATTTCTGTTAAATCGCTTTCTAATGGTAGAGTATGAAAGTTCGCTCTCATCAATATGGTAAGTTTGTAAAATTGCGATGATGGTATCCTTATAAGCTATATTAAAATTATGTTTATTGGTAATTGCTTGCATAAAAATATCTTGAGCAAAATCATCTTCTAAAGCTTTGTTAATGTAGTATAAATGATGCTCTGTAATGTGGCAGCCATTGTCTTTAAAATGTCTTAAAGACACGTTAAACACAAAAACATCTTCACTTTTGTTTTTTTTAAGCGTGTAATTGTAAATGTATTTTTTGTTTTGTAAAACAGAGCTAACAATTATACCTAAAGCAGAATTCATTGTTACATTAAAGTTGTCTCCGTACTTAGATATCAAATACTTTTTTAAGTATTTTTTTACAGGTAAGTGAATTGTAATCATAAGAGGTTAGTATAAATACAGTTTTTTGTTACTTAACTATTTTACTAACCAGGCAAGTAATTCCTTTGTTACAAATGTACTATTTTATGTTTTAATAATAAGTTATTTTATTATTAGTGTTAAATGTTAAAAAGTGTTAAAAAAAACTCAGGGTTATCCCTATTTAAAACTAAAAAAATTAGGGGTATTGTGTATTGTGGACTTTGTTTATACAAATTATTTTCGCACTTTTACAAAAAAAATTTGATGAAAAAATTACTACTACTTCCAATCTTATTTTTTGCAATTTCTACAAGTTGTCAAGAAATTCCTCAGCTAAAACTGTCTAGAGATGGTATAAAACCTATTATTGTAGAAGTTAAAGGAATGAAAGCGCCCGAAATTTATAATAATGCATTAAATTGGGTTCAAGAATATTACAATACCCCAGACTATGTGCTTAAAGCTAACATACCTAATAAAAAAATTAGAGTTAATGGGTTAGAAAAAAATGCTTGGTGGTATAAAGCTTTAGGATCAAAGATGTATTATGATATTGAGTATAATTTAGAAATTTCTTTTAAAGAAGGTAAATACAGGTTTTATATAGATATTAAAAACGCTAATTCTGTAGGTACTGGCTATAAAACTTTTTTCAAAAAGAAAACAGGAAAAGTTAAGAGGGCAGCTAAAGATGCTGTTCCAAGCTTAGAAAAAACTATAAATAACTTATCACTATCTTTTTACAATTATGTAACAGGAAAAACTGTTACCAAAGATGAAGATTGGTAAAAATAAACTTAAAAAGAACTTATAAAAATGTATATTTGCGAAGTATTCCCAAAAAATTACTTCCCTTAAATACATAACTTTTTAAATTAAGTATATGTAATGCTATGTAAATAAATTATTTACTGTCCTTTATTACTAAAAAGTTACAACTTACTTTTGTTTTTTTATTTATTAACTAAAAACAAAAACAAAATGAAAAAAGTATTCGCTTTAGCAGTAGTAACTATGTTAACAGTAACATTTAATGCATGTACAGATTCTGATTTAGAAAAATTACAAAAACAAAATGAAGATCTTAAGCTCATCGAAAAAGACAAAGTTGAAACACCAACCACAAAAGGTTAATGATTCCTTTAGAATTTTAACTATAGAAACAATTGGTAATATCCTCATTTATTTAAGTGGGATATTGCCGTTTGTACATGTATTAGTGAAAGACGAACCTCTTAATGATAAATTTTTAGGCTACACAAGTATCCATAGATTTTTGTACAGTGCAGGTACTCATTCAAGTCTGTTGTTTGTAACTATTGGAATACTAATACTTGTTACTTTTTTAGATAATGAGAATATAAGTCATTTCAAAAAGACGCTTAAATTCTCATTATTATCTCCCTTGGTGTCTGCCACTTTCTTTATGTCTTGGGTTGTAATACCTGATGTTGATTTTAATTTAATTGCTTACATATTTATCGGGTTGTGTATTAGTGGCTTCTCTGTGTTTTCAATCTTAAGATTTCTAGATTATGTAAAACTTGTTAAAATTAAATATATATATAAAGAACAACTACTTGATAAAGGTCTGGAATTTGTTGAATCATCTATTAAGCAATAATCATGAATATAAACAAGAAAAAGGCGAGTGAAATAAAGGCTAAAATACGAGACCTTAATAATGGGTTTGATAGGTTTAAAAATGGTGTTGATTCTCCAGAAACCTTTAGGAGGTTTTTATTGAAAGAGGTTGAAGAGGTTAAAACCTGTAAAATTGTAGAGTATCAAAATGAAATTAACTTTAACTTAAAAGAGTTAGAAAAATTAAGCTTAATTAAGTCAAAGTTATTAAGAGACATGCCTTTAACCCAGCATGAAAAAGAAGTTGTTTTTAAGTATATTTAAATTTTATTTTTAATCTCATTAGCTAATATTTTTAATGCTTTTTCAGTTGCTAACTTATCAATGTATAATGATATTATTTCATTCTCCAATATTCTCTTCTTGTTTTTTGTAATATATAATGTTAGCTCATCGTCACTTATCTCGTCAAACTTTTTTATAATATCATTCGGAAGTAAAACTTCATCTAGTTTGTCTATTTTTGAAAGATCTCTATTTACTAAATCATCAATTGTTACATTGAACTTTACAGCTATTTTTTGTAATGTTTCAATTTTAGGTTTGCTTTTCCCTTCAATATAACTACTTACTGACCCTCTATTAAGGTCAAACATCCTTCCAAAAGCATCTTTTGTCTCTTTTTCTCTTTCTACTAAGTACTTGATATTGTGAGAGATAAAATCAGTTGTCATATTTTTTTTGTATTTTTTACAGTTTTTATATGTATGAATACATATTTTTTCTGTATGTTTGTAGAGTCTTTACAAAACAAATATAAAAAAGTTTACGTGTTAAAATGACCAAAACTCGTGTAAATATAAACAATACTAATCAGGTAGGCAGATGCCTTACCAATCACAAGGCAACTTTACAGCTCACTGGTCATGGCTGTTTAGTTGCTTTTGTTTTTACAAAAAAATAAAATAATTATGAGTGTTTTAACCAGTGAGAGCAATTATCAAGAGGTGTTTTATTCAGAAAAGCATCAAGTGTTTTACAAGAAAACAACTAAAGACTATAAGGTACCTCCTAGTGCAATACCATTTTGTGTTGGTAGAAAACAACGTTTTGATGACTTTTTAGATTATTTAAAAATAGTAACCACCAACAATAAAATATTTCGCACTTATAAAGAACTAGAGCTTCATTACGATAAGTTTTTAGGAAATGTAAAAAACATTGAAAACATTTTAGTAGAAGCAGAAATAATATTAGGTATTAAAAATTAAGTAGATAGTTAGCAACAATAGGTATTTAGAAAGTAGTTTTTTGGGGATTAAACACACTAAGTACTTAAGCAAGTGGCGTACGCTTCGCCACTTGCTACTTAAAAGAAATTTTAACCATGGAGAAACAAAAAGTTTATCATAAACCAACAGCTGCCGATTTAATAATACCAGGTATGCTTTCAAAGATAAAAGTTCATTACAACTCCTTTTCTGTTTTTTATCAGTTTGAAGGTTTTGAAAAATTTGAACATCAATTAATTATCTGCGAAAATGTTTATCCAATAAGTTATTTAGTTCAGTTTTTTAAAGTTAACGGTTCTGCTGAAAAAAACTATTTTGTAATTAGGCCAAAAGAACTTTTAAATAATTAATTTTTATTCCAAAGCTTGTCTTTTATGCGATTTTCAAATTCAGAACAACAACTATTAAATACTGCTTTTACATGCGTAAAATCTGTTTCTACAAATTTTATTACTGTATGTTCAGAGCATTTGCCACATCTCATACCTTTTAACTTAGGTTTAAATCCGATGTCTCTTTGTTGTCGTGCTTTTTCATTCAAAAAGCTACATCCTGTTTTTATCTCGTACTTAATCATATTAATAGTTTTAGCTACCAAAAATAAACAATTATGAAAGAAAATAGTTTAGCAGAAATATCAATAAGCTTCCAAAAAAAGAAAGGTGAAGCAGCTTTAAAAATAGCTAAAAAAGTAGAAAAACAATTAGTATTAGAAGGCCGTAAGTGGGTTCAAGGACCTAATAGAACTTTCATATTAGCAAAGTAATAATAGTAATGAGTGCAGCAATAAACATAGAGCAAGCAAAGCAATTCGTAGATCATTTAAATACGTTAGGGTTGGCTGTTATTGATAAAGCAGCACTTAAAGAATTAATTGCAAATGCTAAACAAAAAGAATCAGTTCCATTAAGTCATAAATGGATAACTCGTAAAGAAGCGAAACAAAAATATGGTGTTACGGTGTATTGGTTAAATGAACAATTAAAAGATCCAAGAACGCTTTTAAAAGTGGATCCTGGTAAGTATAAAAAATCAACCATGAAATACAAAGAGCAATCCATTATAGACGAATTAGAACGATTAGGAATATAAAAACCAAAGTTATGATTAAAAGAACCCGTTCAGAAATAAGTAAGTGTATTATTCATAAAGTAGCTAATAAATACAATAGTGGCCATAATTCCTTTTCATCAGATTTGGTGAAATTTGATGAAGAAAGCTACGAACTTCTACTGCCTTTTTTACTAAAGCCTTTTAGTAATCTTACTCAAAGTTATCGTTTTACACATCATTCAGATACTAGGTTAAATAACTTAAATAAATATGCTTCTGAAGTATTTGATAACGACTCAACCTTTATAAAAAATTCAATAAACATAGTAAATCATTTGTTTGAACAGTCTAATTCTGCTCAAATTAAAACCGGTGATGTACTTGTGGTTCTTTTTGAGGGTATTGAATATAAAGATATGCTTACCGAGGCTGTTGGTGTTTTTAAAATTGAAAGTAAGGTAGATTTTTTTCAGACCTATTTAGATGATAGTAATTTTGATGTAGTTGTACAAAAAGGAATCTCTCCAAACAAACTAGATAAAGGCTGCTTAATATTAAATACTTCAGATGTTGAAGGTACTGTGGTTCTTTCAGTAGATAATAATCAATACGACACACAATATTGGATAAAAAACTTTTTAAATGTTAAGTATGCTAATGATCGAAATCTTCATACACAAAACTATTTAGAACTGTGTAAAGAATTCTCAGAAGAAGTTTTAAAACCCGAGCTTGGAAAGAAAGAACAAAATGTTTTTTTAGCTAATACAGTTGATTATTTTAAAGAACACGAAGATATAAACTATGAAGATTTTAAAAACATAGTGCTTCCTGAAGAAAAAAATGCTAAGCAATTTGAAGATTATAAAAAGTACTTTGAACAGCTTAACGATGTTAAAATTCTTAACAATTTTGAAGTATCAGACCCCGTTTTAAAGAAAGTTAAAAGCAAGTTTAAAACTGATATAAAGCTTGATACTAATATCCAAATAAAAGTTGATGTAGACGCGCCAGATGCTTCTACAGAGTATTTGGAACAAGGATACGATGAAGATAAAAAAATGAAGTTTTATAAAGTGTTTTACAACGCCGAAAAATAATTAATCTAATGAAGTTTAATAAACCAGAATATCTCACCACAAAAGATTATATAGTACTAGCTATTTTATTAGGCATTGCAATTTATTGTCTATGGAGGTTTTTTACTGTCTAGTCTTTAATTCAAAAACAAGAACCTAAGTAAGAGATAACATGTATGATATAGTTGGAGTAAGAGGGTGTAAATTGACTTCTGATATTTTGAGATTTACACAACCTAAGCAAAATATTACTATTGAATATAGTAGCAATGTTATTTCATTATAAATAGATAAGAGGTGGCGATAATATCAAAACCTCTTAAATAAAACAAAAACAATGAGTCAACAAATAATTACAACAAAAGTAAAAATAGCAAAGGCTTTTAAAAAGTGGAACAAGCAATTTTTACAAACACCTTCAGAATTTGAAGATATAGATACATCAGAAGATTATGCAACCAGGCAAGCAGAATTTTTAATAAAAAACTTGGAAAGTTAGATGCAAAAAAAGCAGGCAAGAATATTCGACCATCATTGCCCGCTTAATACTAATCAGGTAGGCATCAAAGATGTCTACACTATCTACGCAAAAGTATGCAAAATAATACTACCCCACAAAATTACTCTTACACAAAAATTGGTGAGTATAACCAAAGTGTAAAAAACTTCTTAGAAGAACACCCAATTACTGAAATAGTTGCTCACGCAATAAAAAATTTCAAAGCAGAGGCATATCGAAAAAGATATTCAGAGCTGCAATACAACAAAGCTGTAGAAGACTTTAATAGTACTCACGGATACTATATTCCAAAAAAAGGTAAAGAAACAGTAAAAAAGTATTATCACTATATAAACTACCCATATATGGATAGGGATGCTGTTAATATTACTATGGATAATTACAGGGCTTATAGAGATAAATATAATGCTAAAACAAAAGAGTATAACAAAGAAATTAATAATTTCAATAAAGAAGTAATTCAAACTAAAGATAAGAACATATTAGCTAAAATAGAAGCTTTTAAGAAAGAAAACCAAGGTCTTTTTACTAAAGAGTATAATGAAAAGGTAGATAGTTTTAATAGTTGCTTAGGAGCTAATTATGTACGTAAAAAAAGACTACAAAAACTATATAACAACTTAAACGATATACTAAATGTGTTTGTTGGATTTTATGTAAAACAATTAAAAATCCGCAATTATAAGTTGATGAATAGCAAAAGACCTACAACAGCACATAAAAGCGCATTCCCTAAATTAAAAATAAATTACACTAATACTGCAGAGCACAAGCAGAATGGAAATAAACGCTTGGAAACAACACCTAGGTCGCTTCAGAATGCAGTTAAAAGATTAATAGAAGCTGGAGTAATAGAAAACTATGTTTTTTTTGATAGAAACAGACCTGTATTTTTCAATATTAGCTTTAAAATCTTACATGTTTTAGACGGAAATCCACCTAAGTCGCAACATACTGATAACCCTAGCCTTAACCCCTCTAAAACGAAAAAGTTTCGTATTCTTAATCATACTACTAGAACTTTATCAAAAGAAAATAAAATAGATGACTGTGAAAATATCACAGATCATAACAAATCCGGTTCGATGCTGGAGGAGAACGAAAGCAACAATGGATGTCTTGCAGACAGCTACAAGAACACTAACCAGGTAGAAGATAAAAAAAATACCGCACCAAGCCGCGCGGATATAAAGAAATTGCTGCCTGATTTTATGAAATCATCCAAAAAAAGGCCGCAGCACAATCCAAAACTATTAGCTGAAGTTGAAAAAACAATGCTAAAACAAGCAGATTTTTCAAAAATGTTATCACTAGGTAAGTTTGATTCTTACAAAGGGATTAGATATGATCAAATTCAAAATATAATTCAATATTCAGGGCTATTCCTAGATGAGTTAAAATTGTTTTTAGTGCATGATTTTGTGAAATCTTCCGCAAAAATTTGGAAAAACCACAATGTTTTAGAAGGTAGTTGGTACAATGCAATTAGCATGCTTCAAAATCAACTTTTTGCAGGAATAACTCAAAAAGATGACTTAATACCCAAGCTTAAAGAATATCGCTGGAAACTTGAATATGCTCGTAAATGGTTTGTTCATAGCAGAATTAATGCACTTTATCCATCACTTTATTTTGATGTTAACAGGACCCACAAAAAAGAGGTCGGTTTTTATGGACTTCATCAAGCTTGGCAAAAGCACCTTGAGAAGAAATCTAAACAAGAAGCAGCAAAAAAGAAGCTTAAACGTAAATCAAACGAGCGTAAGCGTGAAATAATAAAAATAGAAACAAACGAGAAGGAACAACGTTACAGCACAAAACTTAACAAGAAGCTGAACGAGTATTTTGAAGGAAAAATTACACAACAGCAATTGTTTGAATACGTAAGAAAAAACTTACCAAAAAAATATCAAATTCAGCTACAAGCATTAAGTGCTAGGGCTACCAAAAACAAAGCATAAAAAATGAGTGATCAGATAAGTAAAAAATGTAATTGTGGTAAAGAGAATAAAATTACCTGCCCAACATGTAGTGTATTAAAAATGGTGATTATGCTTAAAAACAAACAGCATCATTTAAAGTTAGAAGGACCAAACGGAAAAAGAAGTAACCCTGTATGGTATAATCATTTGAGTAAAAATAGAAAATCATTTAATGATTTAATAGATGGAATGATACGAAGGTTTAATAAAAAAACAGAATACACTTCTGTTACAAATAAGCTTTTATTCTACGACAATAAAACAAAAAAATTAGTTCATTCTCACACAGTTTAGCTATGAAAACAAAACTAAAATTTAGTGTTGACGAAATAGTGGCAATTAGCACAGTTTTAAACTTGATTTATGAAATACCGTTCAATGCACTTAACCAAGAAACAAAAATATTTTTTTCGGTGGGCTACACGCTTTCAGATACGTTTGAAAAAAAAAGAAGGGAGTTGATAAAAAAGTTAGACTTATTAAACTCTCATAAAAAAGTAAGTATAACACTTAAATACCATGAAGCTTGGGGACTAAAAAACATATTGATAGATCAGATTCATCTAGCCAAAAACGATTATCAAAAAACGAACATTCAGAAATCAATAAATCAACTCGATTCAAAAAAGTAAAAAATTGTTTGCATACAAAAACTTCTTTAGTGGTTATCGATGGTTTTGCCTCTTGGGAAGTAACTGCTGAAAAATGTAGCAAGTGTAACAACATATTGCAAAAAACTATTACAAATTATTAATAAAGACATGACCGATTTTATGAAAGACCAAAAACAAATAAAAATAGGAGATACAGTAGAATTCAACAATCTAGGAGAACTAAATCTATTTTGTGAATCTCCTCAATTTAAAAAACAAAATTATAAATATATAGGTGGTATAAAACACACTATTAAAAGAATAAAATAGCTATGAAATATACGTTAGAAGATAAAATGACAAGCCTACGAGCAGTTTCGCTAGCTGTGCTACTTTACATACTAGGTTATGCATTAAAAATATCTGTGCTCCTTATTGATATATTAACTCCCGTTATATCAAATATGTTAATAAGAAGTGTTGCTGCAGGTTTTACAGGTGTAGCATTATCAACTGGTTTATTAATTGTTTCTGTAAACGATCACAGTAAATATACACCTTACATAATTGCTGTAATGGACGCTTTCATGTTGCTATTAGTGTTTGATATTTTAAACAGTTCTTCACTTAATGATACAGTTACACTAAGCTTTATCAGTTTTTTTATGGCCTTTATAGGCTATCAATTAATATCTGTTTTCGTGGCTAAATATCAACGAATTAAAACAGAAAAAGAGCAAGGATTGAGCGAGCTCCTTCAAGCTTATAGCGAAAAAGAGCAAGTGTTTAGCGAGTTGCAGCAACAAATTAACGAATTAAAACAAAACACTTGCGAGTATTGTGAAAGAGAATTTACAAGTAAAAATGCTCTTAATGCTCACAAAGGAAGATGTAGTAATAATCCTAAAAATATATAATAACCAAACACAATGAGTGAAAGGGCGAATATTCTCAACGCCTCAGAGCTCAAGAGCAATAAACGGAGTATCGGTAACTCGTTGTGTTTTTAAACTGTAGCATTTCTGCTACGCAAAAACGCAAAAATTATGATACAATTATCAAAAGAACAATTAGAAAATCAAGTTAACACCTTTAATTCTGCTTTTAAAGTTGGTGATAAGGTAGAAGTTTACAGAACACCAGGAGGAGAAACATTTGTTGATGAGATTAAACATGAAGCAACAATAATGGGGGGGCATACCGCAATGACTTGGTTAAAAGAAAAAGGAAGTTACGATCTGACTTTCGTAAAAGGTAAAGCTTAATAAACAGTAGCATTTCCGCTACGCAAAAACGCAAACTATGGCAAAAAAAATGACTTACTCAGATTTAATTGAGAAACTAGGCAAAATTGTAGATGAAGGAAAAATGCTTCTTCGTGTTGAAGGAGAAATCATTTACATAGATAGAAACGAATTTTATTTAAAACAAATCAATAAAATTCAAAGATTATTACAATTGTATGGAGAATGCGATTGGTGGATTAAACCGTCTACAGCTTTAAAAGATGGTGTTATGTACAAAATATACATTCTAACTTATCTGTAGCATTTCCGCTACGCAAAAAAGCAAACTATGGCAAAAAAAATGACTTACTCAGATTTAATTGAGAAACTAGGAAAAATTGTAGACGATGGAAAAATGCTTCTTAGGGTTGAAGGAGAAATTATCTACATAGATAGAAACGAATTTTATTTACAACAAATCAATAAAATTCAAAGATTGTTACAATTATACGGTGAGTGTGATTGGTGGATTAAACCGTCTACAGCTTTAAAAGATGGTGTTATGTACAAAATATACATTCTAACTTATCTGTAGATAAAGTGGTATTAACAAGACTAGGAAATAAACGCAAATTAGCAAAACAGCTTCATGCGAATTTTTTACCTCATAGAATGAGAATTGAGTTATTCTTTGGCGCAGGTGGTAGTTATTTTTATTTGCCTACTCCTAAGTTTTCAATACTTAATGATGCTGATTCAGACGTAACAAATTTGTACTTGGTAATGCTTGATCAAAAAGAAGAATTAAAAAAGCAATTGGAATTATTGCCAGTTTCGGAAAGTTTGATCAAGTACTACCTAAAAAATGAAGAAACAGATCCAGTTAGAAAAGCGGTTAGATTTTTATTGCTATCTAATTTCACTTACATGGGGAAGGGAGATACTATAAGACTTGGAATAGGTCATTGTAAAAGAAATTTAATTGATCGTATTGAACCAACTTTTCAAATGCTTAAAAACGCAAAAATTACAAACGTTGATTTTCGTAAGGTATTAGGTAAAATTTCATTTAATGAAAAAGTAACACCTAAAAGTGATTGTTTGTGTTATCTAGATCCTGTTTACTTAGGTACAGAACACACCTACAAAGTTAATAAATGGACTGTTAATGATACTGAGGACTGTTTTAAAATAATGGATACTTCAGGTATTAATTCTGCAATGTCTGAATTTGCAACTGAACCTGTTTTAGATTTTGCTTCCGATTACAAAATGAATGTAATCTATCTCGAGGAAAGAAGAAATTTAAAAAACATAAGACAAGAAATATTAATCACGAATTACGTAAAACCAAAAAAGGTAACGTATTCATTAAATCTGTAATAAAAGAGATATGAAAACACCATTCGATTATATAAATAAAGAAAAGGTTGATTTATCACGTCAGGATCATAGAGACGAAATAATCAAGCGAAATAAAAAATTAGAATCAGCAGTAAAAAACGGAATGAGTTATGGGGATTTTAATATTGAGGTAAATGTTACTGCTGAGTTAAACTGTTTAAAATGTGGTAATCATGTTGAACATACTAATTATCATATTGAATTTGATGATGATGTAGAAGATAATGTTCCTGTTTTAAAATGCTCTAGTTGTGAAACGGAATATGTTTATGATAGAGACGAAGAAGTTTTCTATCCAAGATTAAAACATAAAAAACAAAGACTAATTAAATAGTAGAAATTATGACTAAGGCAAAGTTCAACAAACGTAAAAACGCTATAAGAGAGTTATGGTTAGCAATGATAATTTCTGATGCTGAAATGGCAGATTTAAGCGCGAGACTAGTTAAAAAATACGAAGAATCAAATAAACAGTAGGAAATGGAATACAACAAACAATACTTATACAACGCTTATAACGCTACTTCAACAGGTAATGAAAACGACGAGTTAGAAACTTATGAGAATTGGTTAGAGCGTCAACTTATAAGCCGATTAAAAAAAATAGACGAAATGGAAGTAAAATTAAACCAATCCAAAAAACCTTGGTCGTTCTGTGAAACGCCACAAGAAAAATGCACAATGAATTATTGTGATGATAACGGATGTCAAAACAGAAAGAGACATTTAGTAAACGAAACTTATAATTCTGAGTCAATACCAAACAAACAGTAGCTGTCTAGCTACGCAAAAACGCAAAACATGGAAAATATTTTACAAGAAATTAGAGAAGAAAGAAAAAGACAAGATGCTAAATGGGGCGTTCAAAATCACCCTATTTTAAATCACAAATATATTGATTGGAAAGGCTCAGAAATGTGTGAGCATTATAAAATTCCATCTGAAGAAGAAGCTCGTAGAACGGTGGATAGAAAAGTTAAGTCGGGTGAGTTAACATACATGGATATTTTGATTGAAGAAATTGCCGAAGTAGCAGAATCTAAAAATCCAGCACCTTGTCGTGTGGAGTTAATTCAAAGTGCAGCAGTTATTGTTGCAATGATAGAATCATTAGTTCGCAACAACATTTAATCTGTAGGTTTTCACTTACGGTACCAAATCGCAAGAAAATGAAATACAACAATAAACAAATAGCAGCATCAAGAAAAAAAGCACTACAAAAGGTAGTTACACTTTTAGATGCAGGCAACCCTGACGAAGCTTTTAAAAATAAAGATGGAAGTTATTATTCTGATGAAAAATTTATTGTTTCATGGAAAGGAAATTATAATGGTTATGCAGTTGAAAATGGGCTAAATAAAGTAGATAGTTTTTATTCTGCTTATTCTGGACACAAGTCAATTTACACTCAACGTTCTTTATTACATGAAAAACAAATAAAAGGCTACCCAAGTATTGAATATGGGTTAATTGATATTGGAATCAAACTTTGTAAAGGAATAGATCAAAAAAATGAGTTTTTCAAAAAATACGCTATTCCATATAACGAAAGAATTAAATCACTAAAACAGAAAAAATCATGATAAACGAAATCAAACTAAACGGAAAAATTCACACTAGGGAAAATTATAAAGGTTGTTTCAACACTTTTATTCTGCAAAATATTTGTGATTGGGATGTTGAAGATTATGCTCAAAGTTATTTGAACATGGTAGATGAAGATCATGTGAAACACAAAAAAATATCTGATTTCCGTGAAGATGAACTTTTAGATGAGTTAAAAGAGAATGGTTATATATGTATCAAAGCGGAATCACTAACTGAAGAAATCAGGATAAAAGAAACTATTGAAGCAATTAAACAGTAGTTATGAGATGTTATCAAATTTGATTTTTACAGCATTGTATAGGATATTAAGGCTTTCGTATTGAGTTTTTAGACTTTCTAAAGCTGAGTGATAATAATGTTCGTTATCGATATTGTTCTTTTTAATTTCTTGATAAAGTTTATTAGATAAATTGGTTTTTTGTGAATCATCAAGCAACTCGATATACTGAGAAAAAGAAAAACCAGGTATAAAAATTTCATTATGGCAACCTGTTTTAGAAGTAAAACTTTTTAGAGAATTTTTAAGATCTATAGATAGTTGTTGATTTATTTTGAATTGCACTAACACCATTTCTTTTAGATTGGAAATTTTCTTTTTAGGTTCTTTATTAAATTGAAAATAAAAAGTTAATACAGCTATTAACACACCAATAAAAGTTAATACAAGGTTTGTCATTGACAATATCTATTAAAAATAATCATAAATTTAAAATAATTTATTAACAGTAGTATTAAATTTTAATTCCATATTTCTTTTTAACCCAAAATAACGAAGTCTTTACAATCGTTACCTTGTAATTATTAATAATACCACTTACCACATCAATCTGAGCTTTAGAGTTCAGATTGTTTGTTTTTATCCATTCTTTTAAAACACCTCTTCCAAACTCCTGGTTGATTTCAAACTCTAAACAATCACTAACAATGTCCTCGTTTATTTTTCCGAAAGGATTATTTTCTACAGAACTTTTAAAGTTCTCAAAAACAATTCTACCATGCTTTTTGCAAAGCTCTTCAAGTAGTGTAACATTCATTCAAATTAATGTTTATTAATTCACAAAAATATAAATAACTATTATCTGTTAAGGTTTTATAAGTTGTAAAGAAAAAATTTAATATAACAATTTTGTTATATAACAAAATTGTTATATATTTGTATCAGATTTGAGGTGAGAGTCAAATCTAAAGTTCTTTTTATTAACTAAATAATTTTACATGGCGAAAATTAATGAGGTGTTAAGACTACTTTCAGCAGATGGTTGGTATCTGCACAGACATGGCTCTAGACATGATTTGTACAGACACAAGACCAAAGAGGGGCAAATCCCTATCCCAAGACATGGAAGTAAAGAAGTAGCTCCAGGCACCTTAAACAGTATCTTAAAGAAGGCAGGGTTAAAATAACCCCTGCTTCCTTTAGGAAGCTATAAAAAGACTTTTTTATCTCATATTTAAAACTAACAGGAAAGTATTACAACATCACAAAAACACAAACAATTATGTCAAATGCGCTAACAGCTGTAATTGAGAAAACTAACACAGGTTTCTCAGGTTACATTCTAAAAGTAGACGGTATAATAGCTACAGAAGCTACAATAGCCGAATTAAAAGAAGCGTTACAAGAAGCATTAAAACACGAAATTGATTATCTTGAGGAAATGGGAAAAGATGCGTCCCATTTAAAAAATGCAACAATTAATTATTCGGTAGATTTAGAACAATTTTTTACACACTATAACGTTATCAATAAATCAGCCTTTGCCGAATATATAGGATTGAATAAAAGTTTATTCAGACAATATGTAAAAGGTTTGGCACCGCTTTCTAGCGAAAAAATGTTGCAAATCACAAATGGTTTACATAGATTAGCAGCGGATATCGAAGATATCGTTTTAGTTTAAGCTATTAAAATTAGCAGGTTGGATAGGAAGAACAACAGAACATGAAAAACTAAGCTCTCACAAAACACACACTTTTAAACTTAAAAGTATTAAACCCACTATATAGTGGGTTTTTTATTTCCTGTTTTTAATACAGGAATCTTTCTTAAATATTTTATTTTCATTTTAATAAAAAAAGAACTTAAAACGTCTCTTAAGATGTTGCTAATTTAATAATAGTAATAAAGCAAAAACAAAAAAGATAGCATGATGACCATTGACATCTTGAATTTTATGTAGCTTTAAGAAGAATTATAGAGATTTAAAAGAAGTAAATTAAAACAGTCAAAAATGTTTTAAACTAGTTTCTGAAAATGATAAACTTTCCCATCTATAGTTTGAGAGAATTCTCTATCTTCTTTAAATCTATCAATGTACCATCTATCAGAGTTACAATTGGGCTCTACAACTTTAAGGAGTTTGTGAAATAAACGAAAGTTAGTTTCAATTACAACTACCCTATTATTAACAGTACAGCTAAAAAGTTTTTTTATTCGATCATTCATAGAACAAATATATAAAATATGTGCTTATATATGAAGAATTATTTTTTTATTCTTTAATAAGTGCTTATATTTGAAATATAAAAATATTATTTATTATGACAGCAATTTACACAAACAAATGTACTAAGGAAGTTTACGAAATAGGAGGGGTAAAAGATTTGCCTCAGGCATGGAGGTTATCAAATTTTGTATGTAGTAGAATGAATTGGAATTTAAATATGTTTTGTGAAGACGTTATAGTAAGGGTAAAGTAAAAAAAACCACTCCGAAGAGTGGAAATTGCTATGAAAAAGAAAAAGTTAATGGACGTCTCCATATACTTAAATCAAATATAAGTATATATTATAATACAAACTAAGAATCATCTCTAATTATTACAATTTTTTCTTCCTTAGACAATTTATAGTATTTGGAAGAGCCATTGTATTCTAATTGCTCCTTACTAAGGATATTATTAGCATATTTAAATTTTTTTACTCTATTACTTTTATCCTTTGTTACATACTCAACTTCATAAACATACATGAAGTCAAAACTAACATTATTAGTCTCAATAATTCGATAATGCCATTCATCTCTTATATTCTCAGGGTACACATCTTTATAAATAGTATCAACGTCATCTCTTTCATGACCCATAAGAGCCCTTAGTAAATCAGGTTCAACAAATAGTCTAGAACCTAAAGTTCCAAATGTATGTCTTGATACTTTTGGAGATAAGTTTCCTCCTAACGGTAGAACCTCAATTAAATGGTATTTTACTTTATTTTGGTTAGAAATTCTTAAAACATGATCATTGTATTTCGATTGTACCTTCTTTAAATTTTCCTGCACTCTTCGAATAAATGCTTTATACCCTTTAAAATCTTTTCTCCATGGAAAACAAAACCTTCCATCGACTTGGTATTTATTGATTATCGACTGAGCTTTATCAAATAATTTTAAATCAAATTGATAACCGTTTCCATCTAGTTTAGATCTACCACTATTAAAAAAAACTCTACTTTTTACAATTTGATAATTTTCTAAGTAATAAATATCTTTAAAGTCTTGTCCGCCTAGATAAAACTGTAATAACCATAAATCAACAGCTATTTGTTGTCCTTCAGGCAAACCTATCATATTTTCTAAAACAAAAATGGAGTTAGAATTTATGTGACGTTTTTTGGTTCTGTTTTGCTTTTGAGTTATCCCCTTAAAAATGTCTTTAAAGGGTTTTATATCATTTACTAAACCTCTTCTTGCTCCTTCGTTATAAATAGCTCTTAAAGTCCTTAAATATGTGTTAGCTGTAGGTTTTGAATTTTTATTAATCTGCCAATTTTTGAACCCCAGCAAAAAATTATAATCAATTTCTTTAAATAAAAGTTTTTCTCTGAAAAGCTTTAACTGATTTGTTGCAGTTCTGTAAACATTCGCATTTCCATATTTGTCAAAACCTTTAGCATCTTTCATTTTAATCATTTCATCCATTAATGTTTTAGCAAATGAAAAAAAATCGTACTCTCCTTTTTCTATTGGAGCTTCATCAAGTAATACAGCTTTTATATAATCGGTTGAAATAGAATTATCAGTAAGTGAAGAAAATATTAAGTCATCTAGTAATGATTTCTTTTTTCGTATTAATAAAATACTTCTTTTATCATTAATTGGCTCTTCTTTTTCAAAATCCCATTCATGTTCAAAAAAATACAACCCAAGGTTAAAACGAACTTGTTTTTTATGAAATAGCTCTATAATTACTGGAAATCCATTTTTTCTTAATCTACCTTTTTTTATATCTAATTTAATTTTCCCTTTCATACAGTCCTACTTTAGTCCTACAAATACATTTAAAAACACGTAAAAACACGTAATTTTTACAAAGCTACGAAAAGTACAGATACAAAAAAACCCCAGTAATACTGAGGTTTTGAAGTGATCGCGACAGGATTCGAACCTGTGACCGTCTGCTTAGAAGGCAGATGCTCTATCCAGCTGAGCTACGCGACCATTGTTGTCGGGGTGGCAGGATTCGAACCTGCGACCTCCTGCTCCCAAAGCAGGCGCGATGACCGGGCTACGCTACACCCCGATTAGTGTCATCTACAACTTTTTGCGGAGAGACCGGGATTCGAACCCGGGCATCCCGAAGGATGACAGCTTAGCAGGCTGCTGCATTACCACTCTGCCACCTCTCCTTAATTCTTGTCGAAACGTGAATTAAAAATTGCGAGTGCAAATGTATAACTATATATACGTTTCTACAAATTTTTTTGCTAAAAAAATCACCTATTCTGGATACTCAACACGTAAGTGATAGATATTCATCAACTTATTCTTTATAATTTTTTTAATTTTTTCTATCTCTCTAAAAGTAATATCTGAATTTATGAACTGATTATCGTTTTTTTGCTTGTCTATAATCCTATCAATTAATACATCTATCGATTGTGCTGTCGGATTTTTTAAACTTTTAGAAGCAGCTTCTGCTGCATCACACATCATTAAAATAGCTGTTTCTTTTGAAAACGGAATTGGACCTTGGTATTGAAACTTCTGAATATCAACATCTGGATTGTTTTCTTGTTCTTGTTTATAAAAGTAATAGGTAACGCTTGTTCCATGGTGTGTACGAATAAAGTCTATAATTCTATCTGGTAGTTTATATTTTTTTGCTATTTCTATTCCGTTAATTACATGATCTAAAATAATACGTGCACTATCTACTGGTAATAAATCATTATGTGGATTAACTCCCGTGGATTGATTTTCGGTAAAATACATTGGTTTTACCATTTTACCAATATCATGATACAAAGCTCCTGTTCTTACTAACATAGAGTTCGCTCCTATTTCATTCGCTGCTGCTTCAGCTAAATTAGCCACCTGCATTGAATGTTGGAACGTTCCTGGAGCTTTTTCATTTAAATCTCTTAATAGTTTTGAATTTGTATTAGAAAGCTCTAATAATGTTACATCAGAAACCAATCCGAAAAGCTTTTCATAAAAATAGATAAAAAACACTGCTAAGAACGACAACAATCCATTTGCTGCAAATAACCCAAAGTACATCCAATTTATCTTATCTGCATTCCCTTCTTTTAGAATAGAAAAGGCAAAATAAGTAACCATGTAAATTAGCGTAATTTGTCCAATAGACATAAATAAACTTGCTCTTTTATACAGTTCAGAAACCGTTAATATAGTTACAATCCCTGCAATAATGTGTAAGTAAATAAACTCAAAACTATTGGGTACAATAAATCCTAACAACAATACGGTAAGTACATGAGTAAATAAACCTAATCTGGCATCAAAAAAAGCTTTTAGTACAATTGGTAAAATACTTAACGGAACTACGTACAAATAACCAGAATTGTATTTTACCACCATAGTTTGTACAAAAATCATTAAAAAGATATTGAAGAAAATAAAAGTTACTTTATTGTTATCATTAAAAGTCTCAAACCTATATCTTTCTAAAAATAATAATAACATTAACAATGCCAAGGCTACTAAAATTGTGTATCCGAATACAATCCAATAATAATTAGATTTTGTCCAAATTCTAGAGCTTGACGCTACTTCATACGACTTTAAGACATTATATTTCCTTCCTTCAACAATGTCTCCTTTTAAAATAATTAATTCTCCTTTTGAAACCTTTCCTTTAGCATAAGAAATACCTTGAAAACGTTCATTTAACTCCTTTTCACTGTATTTATAATCATAGGTTACGTTAGGGCGCAAATTATTTGACAAATAGTTTATTAACAGGCGTTGTTTATAGTACTGAAGTCCCTCTGTATTTGTTCTTAAAAAGCTTAAAATATCTTTTGATTGTACTAACCTTGAAAACAGAACATCATCAATGGAGTTTCCTTTACGTAAAACTATCACATCTTCTCTATCTGCTTTATCAATGCTTGCATCATCTAAAAAACCATGTACGTAAATTTTATTTATAAGCTTCTCTCCTTCTCTAATTATGTCTCTAATTACGTTTGTTGATAATGAGTCAATACTCTTAACTTGGTTCGTAAATGAATGAGTTACCTCTTCTTTAATCGATGTATCAACTACAAAATATTTTTTTGAACTATTTTTAAGTTCGTTTTTTTCCTCTTCTATTTCTTCTGTAGTTTTTTGAATAGCAAAATCAAAAGGAGCATATAAATTGTCATATTGCCAAGGTTTTCCTTGTCTAAAATCGTACTTAAACTGCCCACCTTTAGGAAATAAATATACTATAGCAATTACCGTAATCAAAAACAATAATGCTTTGTAAATTACAGTATTATTTTTGTACAGTTTGTTAATTAAGTCGTTCATTTTTGATCTTTATAAAATGTAAATATAACCTTTCTCTATTATTTGAGTACTTGGCATAAAATGGTTATTTTCGCAAAACAAATCTTAATACAATTCACCCAATACATGAAATTAATAGCAGAAAATAGTTATTAAGCACTTAACAGCTTTATTATTTTAGTCACTTTTGGTTATTGGGATAAATAAAAAATTAACAAATAGTAGCACATGAAAGAAGTAGTAATAGTATCGGTTGCAAGAACTCCAATTGGTAGTTTTTTAGGAACATTATCAACTACCCCTGCACCTAAATTAGGTGCTATAGCCATTAAAGGAGCTTTAGATAAAATTAACCTAAAACCAGAAATGGTTGAAGAAGTTTTTATGGGTAATGTTGTTTCGGCAGGTTTAGGACAAGCTCCAGCTCGTCAAGCGGCAATCTTTGCAGGAATACCAGATACTGTGCCTTGTACTACTGTAAATAAAGTTTGTTCGTCAGGAATGAAGTCTATAATGTTAGCTGCACAAACTATCACTTTAGGTGATGCCGAAATAGTTGTAGCTGGAGGTATGGAAAACATGAGTATGATTCCTCATTACCAACACGCCAGAACAGGTTCAAAATTTGGACCTATTAAAATGGAAGATGGAATGCAGAAAGATGGATTAGTGGATGCTTACGAACAAGTAGCTATGGGAGTTTGTGCTGATGAATGTGCTGTTGAATATAAATTTTCAAGAGAGGATCAAGATGCTTTTGCAGTTGAATCATATAACCGTTCTGCTAAAGCGTGGAGCGAAGGAAAATTTGCAGATGAGGTTGTTCCTGTTGAAATACCTCAACGTCGTGGTGAGCCTATTATCTTTTCTGAAGATGAAGAATACAAGAATGTAAAAATGGAAAAAATACCTGCTTTACGTCCTGCATTTACAAAAGAAGGTACAGTAACTGCTGCTAATGCTTCCACAATTAATGATGGAGGAGCTGCTTTAGTATTAATGTCTGCAGATAAAGCTGCTGAATTAGGCTTAACTCCATTAGCTAAAATTAAAGGATATGCTGATGCTGCTCATGAACCAAAATGGTTTACAACTGCTCCTGCAAAAGCATTACCTAAAGCTTTAGCTAAAGCTGGAGTTTCTATTGATGATGTTGATTATTTTGAGTTAAACGAAGCTTTTTCTGTAGTTGGTTTAGCAAATATGAAAATCTTAGGATTATCTACTGATAAAGTAAATGTTAATGGTGGTGCCGTTTCATTAGGACACCCATTAGGCGTTTCAGGAGCTAGAATTATTATTGCTTTAACTTCAATATTAAAACAAAATAACGCTAAAATTGGTGCTGCCGGTATTTGTAACGGTGGTGGTGGTGCTAGTGCAATGGTTATTGAAAGAGTATAATTTTTTTAAAAGCCCCAACCAGTAGATGTCTTTCGGAATTTGTAATTTAAGTATTGTACCTCTTCGATCAGAGCCTTCTGATGCTTCAGAAATGGTAAATCAAGTTGTTTTTGGTGAGCACTTTGAAGTTTTAGAAAAAACTAAAAAATGGAGTAAAATACGGTTAGCTTTTGATGGTTATCAAGGATATGTTGACAATAAACAATATGAAGAAATTTCAGTAGAGGTACACAGTCTTTTATTAAAAGAAAAAAAACACTATGCCGGTGAATTAATTGATTTTATTACTGATAATAATAGTAATTTAACTACTATTCCTATGGGAGCTCGACTTCCTTTATTTAAAGACAATAAAATTAACATTAATAATTCCTCATTTTTATATGAGGGCAAAGTATGCAATAGTAAACTAGCAAAATCTGCAATTGTAGAAACCGCTTTCTTATTCTTAAATGTTCCTTATTTATGGGGAGGTAAATCGCCTTTTGGTATTGATTGTTCTGGGTTTACTCAAACAGTATATAAATTATGTGGATACAACCTTCTACGTGATGCAAAGGAACAAGCAACTCAAGGTGAAGTTTTGAGTTTTATTGAGGAAAGTGAGCCTGGTGATTTAGCTTTTTTTGATAATGAAGAAGGTATTATTACCCATGTTGGGATTATTATGAATGATTACAACATTATACACGCTCATGGAAAAGTTCGTATTGACAAGTTGGATCATAGCGGTATTTATAATATTGATACACATCAACACACACACAAACTTAGAGTAATTAAGCGTTTAGTTGAATAAATAGTTTTACAGATTACCTTATAAATTAGTTATAAAAAAAACCGAAATTCTAAAATTTCGGTTTTTTTTACAACTAATTTTTCTACTACTATTGCATTGATTTATATAAGTCTCTATATTCAGCCGCTTTATTACTCATTTCTAACACCTCATATAAATTCATTAAAGTTTTTACAGTATCTACATTTCTATTTAAACTATCTGCTTTTTCTAAAAATGGGATTGCTTCCTTATAAACTTCTTTTTGTTTAGCTGCTAACTCATCATATTTTTTAAAATTTGATAAGTTTTTATTCATTTCTTCTACAATAGCTTTTTCTTTATCTAAAACTACTACTGCTAAATTCATATAAGCATCTGCATAATCAGGTTTTAACTCAACTGCCTTCGTGTAATACTTCTTCGCATCATCCATTCTACCTTCATTGAAATTTACAACACCTAAATTATAATATAATGTTGGGTTTTCAGGGTCTAAAGCTACAGCTTCATTCATCAATTCTCCAAACTTATCCATTTTACCCATGTCAACATATAGTTGAGCTTCGTTTAAAATTAAATTTAAATCTTTTGGATTAGAAGCACGAGCATCTTTAAAAGCTGCAATAGCCTCATCTGTTTTTCCTTGCTCTTTTAAAATTAAAGCTACATTTTTAACAATTGTTGCTGATTTTGAATCTGAAGATTTTACGTCTGGTTTTACATAGTTTCCTGTTTTTACCATTAAGTCTCTTCTTGCCTTGTCATTTCCAAAACTTTCAACTTTTCCTGTAGTTTTATCTGTAGCTACATATTGCTTTTCAATACCTGTGTAACCTATTTTTTGTAATTCTCTATAGTACTCAATCGCTTTATCATAATCTTTAGCTTGGGTAGCAGCAACTGCAGCATTATAAGCAAAAGATGTATCTGTAGGACTTAACACATATGTCAAATAGAAGTCTTCAGCTGCATTTTTATAATCCTTTTTATTATTATATAAATCAACCGCTTTTTTAGAAACTTCTTGAATCATCTGATTTAAGATAGGCTTAGCTTCATCTGTATACTTGTTTTCTTTCATTGCTATTAAAGCATTGAAAGCTTCACCAGCATTCTTGTAATCTTTTTTTGCTGCTAATGCTTTACCTTTTAAGAAATAAAATTTAGATTTATATTTATCTTCTCCGTTCATCATTAAAGATCCTTCAATAGCATTTAAAGTATTTAATGCTGTTGTAAAATCTTGTTTTTTTATAGCTTTCTCAGCAGCTTTAAGTTCTGATTTTTGAGCAAATGCCCCTAACGACATTAATCCTAAAGAAAGGGCTAAGATTTGTTTTTTCATTTTTGTTATGATTTATTTATTGTTGTTCTTGACTATCATTTGTTTCATTTTCAATTTCCATGCCATCTTCTTCTTCATCTTTTTCATGCATTACTTTTGCTACAGCAGCAATATCATCATTATCTTTAATGTTAATCAGTTTAACTCCTTGAGTTGCTCTACCCATAACACGTAAATCTTCCACTGCCATTCTAATTGTTAGTCCTGATTTGTTGATAATCATTAAGTCGTTTGAATCATCTACATTCTTGATAGCGACTAAATTACCAGTTTTTTCTGATATATTCAACGTTTTAACTCCTTTACCTCCACGATTCGTTATACGGTAATCTTCTAATTTAGAACGCTTTCCATATCCTTTTTCTGAAACAACTAAGATATTACTTTCCATATCATTAACAGCAACCATACCAATTACCTCATCATTTTCATGCGACAATGTAATACCACGAACTCCCGAAGCTGTTCTTCCCATTGGACGTGTTTTAGCTTCTTCAAAACGAATTGCTTTCCCCGATTTAAGTGCTAGCATTACTTGGCTATCTCCAGTAGTTAACTTCGCCTCTAGTAACTCATCACCTTCTTTAATAGTTATTGCGTTAATACCATTAGCTCTTGGACGAGAATATTGTTCTAAAGGCGTCTTCTTAACCTGACCTCGTTTTGTTGCCATAATAACATAATGATTATTGATATAATCTTCATCTTTTAAATCACCTGTTACTAAGAACGCTTTTACCTTATCGTCTTGCTCGATATTTATTAAGTTTTGAATTGCTCTACCTTTGGTATTCTTTCCTCCTTCTGGAACTTCATATACACGCATCCAGAATACTTTTCCTTTTTGAGTAAAGAATAACATATATTGATGGTTAGTACCTACGAATAAATGTTCTAAGAAATCTTCATTACGAGTAGTTGCACCTTTTTGTCCACGCCCTCCTCTATTCTGAACCTTGTATTCATCTAAATTTGTACGCTTTACATAACCTGCATGAGAAATAGTAACAACAACTTTAGAGTTAGGAATCATGTCTTCGATACGCATATCTCCTCCTGCATACTCAATTACAGAACGACGATCATCACCATATTTCTCTTTGATATATAATAGTTCGTCTTTGATTATTTGATAACGTCTCGGCTCATTTGCAAGAATATCTTTTAAATCGGCAATAGTCTTAATAATTTCATCATACTCTGCTCGTAACTTATCTTGTTCTAGTCCTGTTAACTGACGTAAACGCATTTCAACAATAGCACGTGCTTGAATTTCTGTTAATTCAAAACGCTCTATCAATTTTTCACGTGCTTCATCTGCGTTAGAAGAACCTCTAATAATAGAAATTACCTCATCAATATTATCAGAAGCAATAATTAATCCTTCTAAAATATGTGCACGTGCTTCTGCTTTCTTTAATTCAAACTCTGTTCTACGAACAATTACTTCATGTCTATGCTCTACAAAATAATGGATTAACTCTTTTAAGTTTAACTGTTCAGGACGCCCTTTAACTAAAGCTATATTATTTACACTAAATGATGTTTGTAATTGTGTGTATTTAAATAGTTTATTTAAAACGATATTAGGAATTGCATCTCGCTTTAATATATAAACAATACGCATTCCTTTACGGTCAGATTCATCACGAATGCTTGCAATACCTTCCAGTTTCTTTTCATTAACCAAATCAGCAGTTTTCTTAATCATTTCTGCTTTGTTAACTTGGTAAGGAATTTCAGTAACAACTATACATTCACGTCCCTTAACTTCTTCAATAGTTGCTTTAGCACGCATTACAATACGTCCACGACCTGTATGGAAAGCATCTCTTACTCCATCGTAACCATAAATAATCCCTCCTGTTGGAAAATCTGGCGCTTTGATGTGTTGCATTAACTCATCAATTTCAATGTCGCGATTATCAATATATGCTACAGTACCGTTAATAACTTCTGTTAAGTTATGCGGTGCCATGTTTGTTGCCATTCCTACTGCAATACCAGAAGCTCCATTTACTAATAAGTTAGGAATACGTGTAGGAAGTACTGTTGGTTCTTGTAACGTATCATCAAAGTTTAATTTATGATCTACAGTATCTTTTTCTATATCAGATAACATCTCTTCTGATATTTTCTGCATGCGCACCTCTGTATAACGCATCGCTGCAGGGCTATCTCCATCAACAGAACCGAAGTTTCCTTGCCCATCAACCATCATATAACGTACACTCCAATCTTGAGCCATACGTACCATAGAATCGTAAACCGAGGTGTCTCCGTGTGGGTGATATTTACCTAATACCTCTCCTACAACTCTTGCAGATTTTTTATATGCTCCTGTGGATTTAATTCCTAATTCATGCATACCAAACAAAACTCTTCTATGCACTGGTTTTAAACCATCTCTTACATCTGGTAACGCTCTCGATACTATCACCGACATTGAATAATCGATGTATGCTGACTTCATTTGCTCTTCAATGTTGATAGGAATCAACTTTTCGCCATCTGTCATATATTTTCTTTTAAAATATTAGTATTTATTTTCGTCAAAAAAGTGAATTTTACACTTGATAAAACCCACTTTTTAAAATGCTTTCT
This sequence comes from Tenacibaculum sp. SSH1-16, assembly GCF_040104435.1. Lineage (NCBI taxonomy): Bacteria > Pseudomonadati > Bacteroidota > Flavobacteriia > Flavobacteriales > Flavobacteriaceae > Tenacibaculum > Tenacibaculum sp. SSH1-16. The sequence goes on along the minus strand of NZ_JBECOV010000017.1, from coordinate 6,792 downwards.
AGTTCTCCGCATTTTCTAAAACATTGCAAGATACTACAACCCTCAGTTTTACACAAAAAATATACTAACTGTTTTACGTTTATTTATTAACAATTTTATATGTTATATTAAACAATAATTTCTTAATTTACTCGTCAGAATGTCAGTTAAAAACTATTGGCATCTTTTTTGTAATTTTTAAGAAAAAAACTTACTAACTTTACAGAGATAGAAAATAAATATATGGACGATAATTTTTCACCACAGGTTAGAGATGTAATTACTTTCAGTAAAGAAGAAGCCTTAAGACTAGGTCATGACTTTATTGGAACAGAACATCTTTTGTTGGGTTTGATTAGAAAAGGTGATGGAAAAGCCATTGAAATATTAACAACTTTTGATGTTGATTTAGATTTAGTGCGTAATAAACTAGAAAAACTAAATCCGACAACCCCATCTTTTTCAAGCCCTCAAAGAAAGAGCTTACACCTTACCAGACAAGCAGAAAAAGCTATAAAAACAACCTTTTTAGAAGCTAAACTATACCAAAGCAATGCAATAGATACTGCACATTTGTTATTATGTATTTTGCGCAACGAAAATGATCCTACTACTAAATTACTTCAAAAGTATGATGTAGACTATGAGCAGGCTAAAAACTTGTACAAAGAACTACACGTAGATGATGACTCGTTTATTTCTCCTATAGGGGAAACACCTTCTGATGATGAATTTGCTGACGAAAAATCAAACCCTTACGGGCAACAACCTCAAAAAGGAAAGCAAGTTAAAAAATCTAAAACTCCAGTTTTAGATAACTTTGGGCGTGATTTAACAGCCTTAGCTGTTTCAGGAAAGTTAGATCCTGTTGTAGGTCGTTTAAAAGAAATTGAGCGTGTTTCTCAGATTTTAAGTAGACGAAAAAAGAATAACCCAATGCTTATTGGAGAGCCAGGTGTTGGTAAATCTGCTATTGCAGAAGGGTTAGCTTTACGTATTGTAGATAGAAAAGTATCACGAATTCTATTCGACAAACGCATCGTTTCTCTTGACTTAGCTAGCTTAGTTGCTGGTACAAAATACAGAGGTCAGTTTGAAGAACGCATGAAAGCTTTAATGAATGAGCTTGAAAAGAACGATGATATTATTCTTTTTATTGATGAAATTCACACCATCGTTGGTGCTGGTGGAGCTACTGGTTCGTTAGATGCTTCTAATATGTTAAAACCTGCTTTAGCCAGAGGAGAAATTCAATGTATTGGTGCAACTACTTTAGATGAATACAGAACAAATATTGAAAAAGACGGTGCTTTAGAGCGTCGTTTTCAAAAAGTAATTGTAGATCCTACTACCGTAGAAGAAACCATACAAATTCTACACAATATCAAAGGTAAATACGAATCGCATCATCATGTTTCTTTTACTGATGAAGCTATTGAAGCCTGTGTAAAATTAACCAACCGTTATATGACTGATCGCTTTTTACCAGATAAAGCTATTGATGCTTTAGATGAAGCTGGATCGAGAATTCATATTACAAACATTGTAGTTCCGCAACAAATTTTAGAATTAGAAGCGAAACTAGAAGAAATTAGAGGACGCAAAACTAAAGCGGTAAGCGGACAAAAGTACGAAGAAGCTGCAAAGCTTCGTGATGACGAAAAAAATATAGAAACAGCTTTAGAGTCTGCACAACAGCAATGGGAAGAAGATTCTAAACTACATAGAGAAACTGTTACTGAAGATAATGTAGCTGAAGTAGTATCGATGATGACAGGAATTCCTGTAAATCGTGTTGCCGAAGCAGAAAGTAGTCGTTTAGCAGAATTACCTCAATTAATAAAAGGTAAAGTAATTGGTCAAGATGAAGCTGTTACCAAAGTAGTAAAAGCTATACAGCGTAACCGTGTTGGGTTAAAAGACCCTAACAAACCAATTGGTTCTTTTATCTTTCTAGGTTCAACGGGTGTAGGTAAAACACAGTTAGCAAAAGTATTAGCTCGTGAGTTATTTGACTCTGACGATTCTTTAATTAGAATTGATATGAGTGAGTACATGGAGAAGTTTGCTATTTCTCGTTTAATAGGTGCGCCCCCAGGATATGTTGGTTACGAAGAAGGTGGACAATTAACTGAAAAAGTACGTCGTAAACCTTATTCTGTAATCTTATTAGATGAGATTGAGAAAGCACACCCTGATGTATTTAATATGCTGCTACAAGTCTTAGATGACGGGCATATAACTGATAGTTTAGGTCGAAAAATAGATTTTAGAAACACCATTATTATCATGACTTCAAATATTGGAGTTCGTAAACTAAAAGATTTTGGTGGTGGTGTTGGTTTCGGAACTTCTTCTAAAAAAGAACAAGAAGACGCCCATGCCAAAAGTATTATTGAAGGTGCTTTAAAGAAATCTTTTGCTCCAGAATTTTTAAATCGTATTGATGATATTGTAATTTTTAACTCTCTTGAACGTGAAAACATTCATAAAATTATTGATATTGAATTAGATAAATTACTAAAACGTATTGATGATTTAGGTTATAAGCTTACGTTAAGCGATAAGGCTAAAGATTATATTGCTGATAAAGGTTTTGATAAACAATACGGAGCTCGTCCATTAAAAAGAGCCATTCAGAAGTATATTGAAGATGCACTAGCTGAAGAAATTGTTAACTCTAAACTAGATGAAGGTGACGCTATCTTTATGGACTTAAATGAGCCTGAGCAAAAACTCATTATTAAAATAGAAAAAGGTGAAAAACCTACTGAAACTCGTACTGAAATAGACGAGGATTAATAAAACAAAAATCCCGAGTAAAAAATACTCGGGATTTTTTTATCTCCTACCTTAGCAATACTATCGTAGTGTTTATAGTTATAAGATTGGAATAATTTTTGATTCATAGCAAGCACTTATCCTTATCTTTGTAAACCTAACAAACTATAATAAAAATACTATGACGCTCACTATTAAAAACATGGTTTGCAATCGCTGTATCCTAGTCATTCAAAATGAATTAGATAAATTAGGTGTTGGTGTAAAAAGCATTAAATTAGGTGAGGTTATACTAGAAAAAGAACTTACTTCAGATGAAAAAGAAAGCCTGGACAAGGTTTTACTTGATTTAGGCTTCGAGATTATTGATGATAAAAAAAGGCGCATTATTGAAAAGATAAAAAACTTAATCATCAATTTGGTACACCATCAAGAAAGTGAAACAAAAATCAATCTATCTGAACTATTAAGCAACGAACTACATCACGATTATAATTACTTATCCAATCTTTTTTCAGAAGTAGAAGGTACTACTATTGAAAAGTATTTTATTGCTCAAAAAATAGAAAAGGTAAAAGAACTACTTGTTTACGATGAATTATCATTAAGTGAAATTGCTTTCCGTTTACACTATTCAAGCGTGGCATATTTAAGCAATCAGTTTAAAAAAGTTACAGGATTAACGCCGAGTCACTTTAAAAAAATCCGTAAAGACAGAAGAAAACCATTAGACGAGGTGTAAATCTTATAAATCAATTCCAAAATTCCACAATAAATTTTCTCTAACTTAATGCCAACTTTGTATTGTACAATTAATACAGTAAAAAAATGGCAACAAATAACAATAAAGATATCATTTACCTACCTCTAGAAGGTGTGGAAAGTGAACACTGTGCTTTAATCGTTGAAAAAGGGTTAGCACATGTTGAAGGAATTGAAACCCATAAAGTAGAACTAAACAACCAAAGAGCTGCTATTACGGTTACTAACGAAGAAGTTCTTGCGAACGCCGTTACCGCTATAAAAGATTTGGGCTACGGTGTAACCACTGTTAAAAAAGTATTTCCAGTATTAGGTATGACTTGCGCCTCTTGCGCAGGAAGTGCTGAAAGTATTGTTAGCTACGAACCAGGTGTAGTAAATGCTTCGGTAAATTTTGCTAATGGAAATTTAACGGTAGAATATCTTCCAAACATGACCAATGCTACAAAACTGCAAAAAGCAGTACAAGGTGCGGGTTATGATTTGTTAATTGAAGATGAAACCAAACAACAAGAAACACTCGAAGCTATTCATGAAAAGAAGTTCAAGCAACTAAAAACCAAAACCATGTGGTCGGTATTACTTTCGTTGCCTGTAGTTGTTATTGGTATGTTTTTTATGAACATGCCTTACGCTAACCCTATTATGTGGGCCTTCTCTACCCCCGTGTTATTATGGTTTGGTAAAGACTTTTTTATCAATGCATGGAAGCAAGCCAAACATCGTTCTGCAAACATGGACACTTTGGTCGCTTTAAGTACAGGTATAGCGTATATTTTTAGTGTATTCAATATGTTGTTTCCTAAGTTTTGGGAATCTAGAGGATTAGAAGCACATGTATATTTTGAAGCAGCTTCAGTTATCATCGCATTTATTCTGTTAGGAAAGCTATTGGAAGAAAAAGCCAAAGGAAACACCTCATCTGCCATTAAGAAATTGATGGGATTACAACCTAAAACTGTGGTTGTGATACAACCTGACGGAACGGAAAAGCAAACCCCTATTGAAAATGTGAACGTAAATGATACTATTCTTGTTAAACCAGGAGAAAAAATTGCGGTAGATGGTATGGTTACTACAGGAAACTCGTATGTAGATGAAAGCATGTTAAGTGGTGAACCTGTTCCGGTACTAAAAGAAGAAAATGAAAAAGTGTTTGCGGGAACCATTAATCAGAAAGGAAGTTTCCAATTCAAAGCTGTTAAGGTTGGAAAAGAAACCATGCTGGCTCAAATTATTAAAATGGTACAAGATGCACAAGGTAGTAAAGCTCCTGTACAAAAATTGGTTGATAAAATTGCAGGTATTTTCGTACCTGTAGTAATGAGTATTGCTGTTATTACATTTATTATATGGTTTATTTTAGGTGGTGATAACGGAGTGGTTCAAGGATTATTAGCAGCCATCACCGTATTGGTTATTGCATGTCCTTGTGCTCTAGGTCTGGCTACACCTACCGCTATTATGGTCGGCGTTGGTAAAGGTGCCGAAAAAGGTATTTTAATTAAAGATGCTGAAAGCCTTGAGTCTGCTAAAAAAGTAAACGCTATTATTTTAGATAAAACAGGAACTATTACCGAAGGAAAGCCAGAAGTTACTGGTATATCTTGGTTACAGAATAACGATACTGCTAAGAACATACTTTTAAGTATAGAGAAAAAATCTGAACATCCATTAGCAGAAGCTGTTGTAAAGTTTTTAGGAGATACTGCCACTACCCAACTAACAAATTTCGACAGTATTACGGGCAAAGGTGCTAAGGCTGATTATAATGGAGAAACCTTTTTTGTGGGTAATAAAAAGTTATTGGCTGAAAATAAGGTTACCATAGCGGACGAACTTTTAAAACAGGCAGACGAATGGAGCAAACAAGCTAAAACCGTTATTTGGTTTGCTAATAGCAAAGAGGCACTTTCTGTACTTGCTATTTCAGACAAAATAAAAGAAACCTCAGTACAAGCTATTAAGGAACTACAAGCTATGGATATTGAATTATACATGCTTACAGGTGATAACGAAGCTACCGCAAAATCTATTGCAGAAGAAACAGGTATTCAACATTACAAAGCTGAAGTATTACCACAACACAAAGCTGATTTTGTAAAAGAGTTACAGCAACAAGGAAAAACCGTTGCTATGGTGGGTGATGGTATTAACGACAGTACTGCCCTAGCTACTGCTGATGTAAGTATTGCCATGGGAAAAGGTAGTGATATTGCGATGGATGTTGCTAAAATGACCATTATATCATCTGACCTAAGTAAAATTCCGCAGGCTATAAAACTATCAAAACAAACGGTGGCTACCATTAAACAAAACCTATTTTGGGCATTTATTTATAACCTTATTGGTATACCTATTGCAGCTGGTATTTTATATCCATTTAATGGTTTCTTATTAAACCCTATGATTGCCGGTGCAGCTATGGCTATGAGTAGTGTTAGTGTGGTTAGCAATAGCTTACGATTAAAATGGAAAAAGTAACAAGTGTTTCGGCACTAGCAAGTGTCGGAACGTTTTAAACCTCACTTAATAAATCTGTAAATCTCACAAATCAATCTTAAAATTGTACAACAACAAACAGTCCCGTTGTGCTGAAATTTGCGGTATTCAATAACAAATAAATTTTTAATATAATGGAAAATAATAAAGAGTTAAAATTCAAAACAAACCTTAACTGCGGAGGGTGTGTATCAAAAGTTCAAGCTGATTTAGACAATGCTGAAGGTATTTGCCATTGGAATGTAGATACTAATTTTGATGATAAAGTTCTTACCGCAAGTTCTAAAGGAATTACTGCGGATGAAGTAATTGCTATTGTAAAAAGTAAAGGTTTTAAAGCTGAACCTTTAGTATAAAAGCAAGTACACGACTCTCACTTACGGTACAAATTGAAACAAACAAGAACATCTGTGCTTTTGTAAGCTGTTAAATTAACTGTTTATAAAACTTTATACTTTAATACACCTCTCTTTGGGGTGTATTTATTTTTTATAAATGGTTTCTTTATACACCACAGCACCTAACAAACATTTTTCTACACAATACGAATATTTTACCTTTTTTGTTGTTTGAAGTTGCTCTCCTTAGGCAGTGAATGACACTCCCCTTAGGCAAGGAGTGTCGACCCGATTAGGCTTGGGGTGTCGACCCGATTAGGCTTGGGGTGTCGACCCGATTAGGCTTGGGGTGTCGACCCGATTAGGCTTGGGGTGTCGACCCGATTAGGCTTGGGGTGTCGACCCGATTAGGCTTGGGGTGTCGACCCGA
>NZ_JBECOV010000016.1:0-79465 GCF_040104435.1 Tenacibaculum sp. SSH1-16 | reverse complement strand
AACTACACTTATTGGTTATATCATAATGACTACATGTCTGTTTCATTGGGGTATTGGATGAATTCCAATAATGAGAAAGAATATCCTGAAATCGGAATTGCTATTGAAATAGAATCAAGGACAAAAAAAAGAGAACAAATAACACAAGTTTTTAAACAAATAGTAAACAGTTATACCAATTGGGAACCTGATAATTTAGAATTACATACTGGTTCTTCATCTATATACTCTACTAAAAGTTTACAAGCGTTTTTATCTTGTGAAGACCATATAACTGAAATTAAAAAATATCTTCATCAAAAATTAGATGAATTAAAAAGTATATTAGACGAGTATACTCAATTACCTAGAAGATAAATTTAGAGGTCTTTTATTATTAATAGCTGAAAAAATGTCTTCTAACTTTCATCTAAAGAACTTAAATAAAGCTTCTAGATATGCCGTAAATTATTAGGTCTATTCTACTTGATTAACACCTTAGAATAATATAAAAACAATATTCATTGTAAACAATTAATTATTAACCTACAGTAAAGTAATAATTCAGAAAAAATGTGCAGATAGTGTGCAAACCTTAAGAAACAAAAAATGCAATTAACTTAAAATAAGCTAATTGCATTTTAAATTAGTACGGGCGGAGAGACTCGAACTCTCACACCTCACGGCACTAGATCCTAAGTCTAGCGTGTCTACCAATTCCACCACGCCCGCGTACTTTTGAAATTGTGGATGCAAATATAAACAATACTTGCAAACTACAAAGAAGAAGTATACTATTTTTCTTATTTTTGATGTTAATTAATATACAACACATGCAAAACGTAAAAGATTATATAGCTCAACATAAAGATCGTTTTATTAATGAGCTTATCGATTTATTAAAAATTCCATCAGTAAGTGCTGATCCAGCCTTTAATCAAGATGTATTAAATACTGCTGATACGGTTAAAGAAAGTTTAGAAAAAGCGGGATGTGATAAAGTAGAAATTTGCGAAACTCCTGGGTATCCTATTGTTTATGGAGAAAAAATAATAGATCCTAATCTACCAACAGTCTTGGTTTATGGTCATTACGACGTACAACCAGCAGACCCTATCGATTTATGGACCTCACCTCCTTTTGAGCCTGTGATTAAAAAAACAGACATTCACCCTGAAGGAGCCATTTTTGCACGCGGTGCTTGTGACGATAAAGGGCAAATGTATATGCATGTAAAGGCATTAGAATACATGACTCATACTGGCAACCTACCTTGTAACGTGAAATTTATGATTGAGGGTGAAGAAGAAGTAGGTTCAGAAAGTTTAGCGTGGTTTGTTCCTAGAAACAAAGAGAAACTTGCCAACGACGTGATTTTAATTTCTGATACAGGAATGATTGCCAACGACATTCCTTCAATTACTACTGGTTTACGTGGATTAAGTTATGTAGAAGTAGAAGTCACTGGACCTAATAGAGACTTACATTCTGGTTTATATGGAGGTGCTGTAGCAAACCCTATCAACATTTTAACACAAATGATTGCTTCATTACACGATGAAAATAATCATATTACCATCCCAGGATTTTATGATAAAGTAGAAGAATTGTCTCGTGAAGAGCGTGATGAAATGGCGAAAGCACCTTTCTCATTAGAAGAATACAAGGCTGCTTTAGATATTGATGATGTTCATGGAGAAGCTGGTTACACTACTAACGAGCGTAACTCTATTCGCCCTACTTTAGACGTAAACGGAATTTGGGGAGGATATACAGGTGAAGGAGCAAAAACTGTTATTGCTTCAAAAGCCTATGCTAAAATTTCAATGCGTTTAGTACCAGGACAAAAATGGGAAGAAATTACTGAATTGTTCAAAAAACATTTTGAAAGTATTGCTCCAAAATCAGTAAAAGTAGAGGTAAAACCTCATCATGGAGGTCAAGGATATGTAACTCCTATTGATAATATTGGCTACCAAGCTGCAAGTAAAGCATACCAAGAAACCTTTGGAGTAACTCCTATTCCGCAACGAAGCGGAGGAAGCATTCCAATTGTTGCTTTGTTTGAGCAAGAATTAAAGAGTAAGACTATTTTAATGGGATTCGGATTAAATTCTGATGCCATTCACTCACCAAACGAGCATTTTGGAGTGTGGAATTACTTAAAAGGAATTGAAACCATTCCGTATTTTTATCAATATTTTACGGAATTATCAAAATAATTCATCTTTAATAACATCAATAAGATAGCCTTGAAACTTCCTCAAGGCTATTTTTTTTGCAATACCCCAAACTCTACACTTGTAGAATTAAAATTTATTTCTACATTTGTAGAATACAATTCAAATTTTATCGAAATGCAATTATCGAAAACTGAAGAACAAGTGATGCAATATTTATGGAAACTAAAAAAAGCTTTTATGAAAGATATTTTAGCAGAGTTTCCTGAACCAAAACCTGCCACAACTACAGTTGCTACACTATTAAAAAGAATGAAAGATAAAGGGTTTGTAGATTACACATTGGATGGAAAATCAAGAGAATATTTTCCTTTGGTAAAAAAGTCAGACTACTTTTCAAAGCATGTAAACGGATTGATTAAAAACTTTTTTAACAATTCCGCTAGTCAATTCGCTTCTTTCTTTACCGAAAAAACAGACTTATCGGTTTCTGAATTGGAAGATTTGAAAAAAATTATCGATCAGCAAATTAAAAAGCAACAATAATGATAACGTATTTTATCAAATCAGGAATTTGTTTAGCATTGCTGCTTCTCTTTTATCATTTGATATTAGAACGAGAAAAAATGCACCAATTCAATCGGTTTTATTTATTAGGTAGCGTATTGTTTTCGTTTATAGCTCCTTTTTATAAAATCTATATAGAAACTATTCCGAATACTTTAAAGGCTGTGCCTTCCTTGATTACAGATTCAAATTTGGATGTAAATCCTGTTAAGGAAATTAGCTATACCCAATATTTATTTCTTGGATATACAATTGTAGCAATCATTTTATTAATCCGCTTTACAAAAAACCTATTTAATATCTTCTTAAAGATAAAACAGTATAAAAAAATAAAAAAAGACAAAGTTACCCTTGTTTTAGTTGACGATTTAATTAGTCCACACACCTTTTGGAACTACATTTTTATCAACAAAGAGGAATACAATTCAAACAAGATTGAAACTGAACTCTATACACACGAGTTAACACATGTTCTACAAAAACACACGTTTGACATATTATTTATTGAATTTTTACAAATCGTTTTTTGGATCAATCCAACATTTATATTCCTTAAAAAAGCAATAAAGTTAAATCATGAGTTTTTAGCAGACAATGAAGTAATTGTTACACATAAAAACACTACCGAGTATCAATATTTACTATTAAATAGAGCTGCTTGGAACAACGAATATTACTTGGCCAGTAATTTGAATTATTTATTAACTAAAAAAAGATTATTAATGATGACAAAACAAAGTTCTCGTACCAAAATTTTGCTTAAAAAACTGGCAGTAATACCAGTAATAGCAGGATTCACTTTTCTCTTTGCTGAAAGAGTTGAAGCGCAAAAAAAAGATACTGACAAAGCACCTGTATCTATACAAGTAAAAAATAGTTCCAAAAATTTAAAAGGAGAATCCTCTAAAGAAACATTAGTGGTGTACACTTATGAAGATGGAAGTACAATACAAAAAAAATACGATGATCTTACCTTAGAAGAAAAGCAACAACTTCCCCCACCTCCTCCTTCTAAGAAAAGAGTTTATAGGAGAACTCCACCAACTCCAAATTCTTCAGTAGTAAGGGTGAGAGAAGAATCAAACATACCACCGCCTCCTACTAGAGTAAAAAAAGGTGATGTTTCACGTATTCCTCCACCTACTCCAATGAGCGCTGAAGAATTGGCACTAAAATATCCTAATTCAATATTCTTAGTAAACAATAAAATTGTTACTTATAAAAAAGTATTAGATTTCGTCAAAAAAAATAAAGACGTTATAGTTTCAACCAGTGAAAAAAACGGAAAGAAAATAATTTCTTTTAACCTTAATCAAAAAAAATATTCAAAAGAAGAAACAATAAATCTAGTCTATAACAAAGTCATCTCTGGACCAGAAATTACAAACTTTGGTTTCAAATATTATTTAGATAATAAACTAATTACTAAACATCAATTAAATAAAATTAAACCAAATAAAATATCTAACATTGAAGTAAAAGTAAATCAGAACAGTAATGTAAAAATAATTTATATCACAAGTAAGAAATAGAACTTTGTTAAAAGCCTCTTAAATGAGGCTTTTTTTGTAACAATTACTTAAAACACTCGTTATTAACTCATAAGCTTATTTTTATGTTAAAACGATTTTTCCTTCTTTGTTCAGGAGCAGATTTAGTATTGCTTGAAAAATGTGCTAACGGAGAACAAAATAAATATGCGGGTATTGGAGCCACTGTTTTCTTTACCGCACTAATGGCAACCATTGCTGCTGCCTATGCTTTATACACTGTTTTTGATAGCATATACACTGCTATTTTCTTCGGAATTATTTGGGGACTATTAATTTTTAATTTGGATAGATTTATCGTTTCTACCATTAAAAAAAGCGAGTCTAAACGAAAAGAATTCGTTCAAGTTCTTCCTAGATTATTACTTGCCATGATAATTGCTGTAGTAATTTCTAAACCATTAGAATTAAAAATTTTCGAAAAGGAAATTAACCAAGTGTTGTTGACTGAGAAAAATCAGATGACTTTGGATAACAAAACTCAAATTGCACAACAATTCACTCCTGAAATAACAAAAATCAATTCAGAGATTACTTCTTTAAAAGATGAAATCACTACGAAAGAAAACGAGGTAAATACCTTATACGAAACCTATATAGCTGAGGCCGAAGGAAGAAAAGGCACCAAATTAATTGGCAAAGGACCTGTCTACAAAGAAAAAAGAGATAAACACGATACCGCCCTAGCAGAACTTAATCAATTAAAAACTGAGAATACCGAAAAAATAAAACAGAAAGAAGCTGCTATTGCTAATTTGATTGAAAGTCAAAAATTAAAAGAAACACAAACACAACCTATTATTTCTAATTTTGATGGATTAATGGCTCGTGTTAATGCTTTAAACAAACTACCTTGGCTACCTTCTTTCTTTATCTTCCTACTATTTTTAGCAATAGAAACTGCTCCTATTTTTGCCAAACTTATTAGCTCAAAAAGTGAATACGATTATAAATTGGAAAACCATGAATCTCAAGTTAAAACTTGGATTCAACAACAAGTTCATCAACGAGAAGCTATTTTACACACTGATATAGACCTCAACAACAAAATATACTCTGATTTAAAAACAGAAGAAGAACTCTACAATTATAAACAAAAAATGGCTCGTAACTTGATGAAGCTACAAGCCGATTCTTTTTATAAAAATCAACAAAATATTTTATAAAGCTATTGCTATTGAGTTTTTAACCTCACCTATTGTAAAAATACTGTGAGTACTTCCAACATGTTTTAATGCTGTAATTTTATTAATCATAAACTCTCTATAAGCATCCATATCTTTCACATAAATTTTTAACACATAATCATAATCTCCACTTACATGAAAACACTCTGTTACTTCTTCTAATTTTTTAATTTCACGCTCAAAAAGAGCTATATAATCTTTGTTATGTTTCTCTAACTTTATATGACAAAAAACTAAAAATGATTTTTCTATTTTGTTTTTATTTAGCAATGCAACATACTGTTTAATGACCTTCTCTTTTTCCAACTTCTTTATTCTCTCATAAACAGCTGTTACAGAAAGACCTAATTGCAATGATAACTGTTTTGTTGTTTGTTTACTATCTGTTTGAAGTAACCCTAATAACTTCTTATCTATATTATCTAACTTCATCTGAAAAAAAATCTATTTTATTACAACTTATCTGAACACAAACTAATAAAAAACTAAATACAAACATAAAATTAGTGTAATTTTCTACAAAAACCGCTTTGTATTGATTTTTAAACAACTAAAACAGAACTTAGTAGTCTATTAATAATTAACTTTAATCGATATGAAATTTAAACCTGCAAACAACATACAAGATCTACAGTACTTTGGAGAATTTGGAGGAGTTAACCCTTCTATTTCAGATTCTTCTACCTATACTTTTTTATCAGCAAAGACTATGTTTGATACTTTTGAAGGGAATACAGATGGTTGTTATTTATACTCTCGCCACTCATCTCCTTCAAACTTATACCTATCTGAAGCTTTAGCTGCTATGGAAGGTACTGAAACTGCTAATGTTTCAGCTACTGGTATGGGAGCCATTACTCCTACTATTTTACAAATATGTGGGGCTGGAGATCATATCGTTTCAAGTAGAACTATTTACGGAGGAACTTATGCCTTTCTTAAAAACTTTACTCCAAGAATAGGAATTGAAACTTCATTTGTAAACATTACAAAGTTAGACAGAGTAGAAGCTGCCATTAACAAAAATACTAAAATGATTTACTGCGAAACTGTAAGCAATCCGTTATTAGAGGTCGCAGATATTAAAGCTCTTTCAGTATTAGCTAAAAAGCATGATTTACAGTTGGTAGTTGACAATACATTTTCTCCTCTATCAATTTCTCCAGCTCAATTGGGTGCCAATATTGTTATTCACAGTTTAACAAAATTCATCAATGGTTCTTCTGACACTATGGGAGGAGTTATTTGTGGAACTGCAGATTTTATCAATTCTCAAAAAAGTGTAATTGATGGGGCAAGTATGTTATTAGGAGCTTCTATGGACTCTTTACGCGCTTCTTCAATCCTGAAAAACATGAGAACTTTACATATACGAGTAAAGCAACACAGTAAAAATGCGAGTTATTTAGCTGAAAAATTTGAAGCTGACGGGTTAAAAACTGTATACCCAGGATTACCATCACACCCTTCTCATAAGGTGTTTAAATCAATGATGAATGAAGAATATGGTTTTGGAGGAATGCTAACTATTGATGCTGGATCTCTAGACAAAGCCAATGCTTTAATGGAATTAATGCAGGATGAAAATCTAGGGTACTTAGCTGTAAGTTTAGGTTTTTATAAAACTTTATTTTCAGCTCCAGGGACTTCAACGTCATCAGAAATTCCTTTAGAAGAACAAAAAGAAATGGGACTTACCGATGGATTAATTCGTTTTTCTATTGGATTAGATAATGACATAGAGCGCACCTATCAAATGATGAAAACTTGCATGAAAAAAGTAGGCGTTTTGTAAAACACTTATAATATCTTCTCGATTCTATCATTTTAAACAAAATGAAAGGCACTAAACCATTTCACATTTTTTAAAATGACATTTTTGTTTATATAGTATTTCTATTCCATTTTTTTTAAAAAATATTGTAAACTAATTCGATTTGTGTAATTCTCTACAAAATCGTAACATTACAAGCCGAAAAAAATACCATACATGCAAGACGACAAAAACCTATCTAAAATTGAAATAGAAAATCAAAAAATAATTCAAAATAAAGAGTTGAGTATTTGGGAAGCTTTGATTCCTGTTTTCGCTTTAATAGGTATGCTTGCATATAATGTATATGTATTTGGAGACGATGCTTTAAGTGGAAGTAATCAATTTATTTTATTATTAGGTGGAGCTGTTGCGGCTATTGTAGGTTTTAAAAATAAAGTTTCCTACGAAAGAATGATTGAAGAAGTTGCTGAAAACATAAAATCAACAGCAGGTGCTATTTTAATTTTGTTAATGGTAGGTGCGCTTGCAGGAACATGGCTTGTAAGCGGTATTATACCTTCAATGATTTATTACGGGCTTCAAATTTTAAACCCGACTATCTTTTTAGTAGCTTGTTTAATAATATGTGCAGTTATATCTGTTGCCACTGGAAGTTCTTGGACAACTTCTGCAACAGTAGGTATAGCTTTAATTGGTATTGGTGAAGCTTTAGGTATTTCTTTAGGTATGACTGCTGGTGCAGTTTTATCTGGTGCTTATTTTGGCGACAAGATGTCTCCAATGTCAGACACTACAAACTTGGCTCCAGCCATGGCTGGAACAGATTTGTTTACACATATAAGATATATGACTTATACTACTGTACCTACATTTATAGTAACTATTATCTTTTTTGTTATTTTAGGATTTACCCAAACTACAACTGGTGACGCGAATACTCAACAAATGCTTAGCGACATTAACAAAGCTTTTAATATAACCCCATGGTTATTTCTTGTACCTGTATTAGTTTTAGTTCTAATTATTAAGAAGACACCTCCTTTAATCGCTCTTTTAGCTGGAACCATATTGGGTGGTGCTTTTGCTTTGATTTTTCAACCTCATGTTGTTTCTCAAATTTCTGGAGTTGAAAAGCTAGATTTTGAATCTGCCTACAGAGGAATAATGCAAGCTATAACCGTAGAAACCTCTGTAACTACTGATAATGAAGTGTTAAAAGATTTATTTACTGCCGGTGGTATGAAAAAAATGCTTGGAACCGTATGGTTAATTTTATTAGCAATGGTTTTTGGTGGGGTCATGGATGCTATTGGAGCCTTAGCTAAAATTAGCAGTTTTATGTTAAGCTTATTTGATTCAGTATTCGGATTATTTGCCAGTACTGTTGGTACATGTATAGGTTTAAATTTCACCGCTTCTGATCAATATTTAGCAATTGTTGTACCTGGAAAAATGTACGCACAAGCTTATAAAGATAAAGGGTTGGCTCCTGAAAACTTAAGTAGAACTTTAGAAGATTCTGGTACTGTTACCTCTGTTTTAATTCCTTGGAATACTTGCGGAGCTTATCATTCTGGTGTTTTAGGTGTTCCTGTTATAGATTATGCTTTTTATGCCATGTTTAATTGGCTAAGCCCTTTTACAACATTACTATTTGCTGCATTCAGAATTAAAATAAAACAACTAGCTTCTAAATAATAACGTTTATAAACCTCACCTTTCGTGAGGTTCTTTTTTTATGATTGTAAAAGCTCAAATACAAGACGCTAACTTATTAACTGAAATTGCCATAAGTTCAAAAGCATATTGGAGATATTCCAAAGAACAAATGGAAGAGTGGAAAAACGACTTAACAGTCTCCCCTAAAATGTTTACCAACTGTAATGTTTACAAATTTCAAGTTAACGATACTACAGCTGGTTTTTATGTTTTATATCGAGCTAATATTAGAACAAGTTTTTTAGATTTTTTATTTGTCTCCCCTAAATTTATAAACCAAGGAATTGGTTCTAAACTACTAGAACATGTAAAAAAATCTTGTATAGGCGGTTCTTGTGCTGTATTAAATGTTTTATCAGACCCAAACTCGGATGCTTTTTATTTAAAACATGGTTTTGAAATAATTGGGAAACGAGAGAGCAGTATTAAAGGACGTTTTTTATCTGAAATGGAGCTCTATTTTCCTGAAAACATGTAATAAAGTTGATACTATTAAAAGTACCCAAGGAGTTCCATGCAAAAAAACATCAAACCAATCCATAGACTGCATAGCGTGCTCTCCTGAAAAGGCATTCCCTCCTGCTATCCATTGTAACTTTCCAAAAATATGTGGTGGTCTAAAAGGTGCTAAACCTAAGGTTAAACTTGCTATTAAAAACAACTTCCAATTTTTTCGCAGCTTTTCTTTCATTTTATATAAACCAGTTCCACACTACTCCAAAACGAATTACGAAATCTCTATACGGGTAATTCGGAGCCGAAAAATAATTCTTTTTTAACACAAAAGAACTTATGTTATCTGCTTTAAAATAAATTCTAGTTCTACGAACCCTAGCATTGAAAAACAAATCTACTGTAGGATATCCTATTTCTGTGTCATTTTGTAAAGTAAACTCAGCTAATAAAGGGTTATACGCATTTGCTTTATATTTTGAAAAGTACCTAAATGTAGCTCCTATTTGTACCAACAAAGGTTTTCCTTTAAACCATTCATCTGTATAGTAAAGTGTATTACGAGTAACAAATTCTGGAACCCTAAAAACACTATTTCCACTTGCTACTTTTTGATACATTAAAGTGTTATCTAAAGCAAACTTTCCAAAGGTAAATTCTTTAGATGCCTTTGCCTTTAAATAGTTTACATCTCCTGAAAACTGTTTCGGTTGACCATTTTCATCAAAATACGTGTAATTACTAATATTAGTGATATCCAACGAAGCATTTCCCCATTTAGACTCAATAACCCCTCCCAATGTACGTGTCCCTATTTGAGAAAAATTATTTTCCCAATTAAAATCATCGTAACTACTTTGATGTAATAAAAAATTAAAATTAGGTAATTTGTTACTTATTCCTAACCTCCCTTTCACAGTAAGTACACTATCTTTTTTATAGAAAGCTTCCCCTGAAAGATAATTCCCTGACAATCGACCACTTCCTGGGGTAAGACTTCCAGAAGCATTTACATGAAAGTTCCCTATTCTTCCATTCCAATCAGCTCCAAACGAAATTGCATCTCCCTTCAGCTTATTCTTTGTAATTCCAACTGTATTATTCTGTAAGTTTTCATATCCATATGTATAATTTGATAATTCTGTTTTTACACGAAATTTTCCTAGTACATATTTTGAATTAAAATCTAAAAAAAACTGATTATTATATAGTAAATAAATAGTTTTATTATTAATATTACTCGAAATATTTGCATCACCAAACATATCTGATGCTGTACCTTGAGTAAATCGATAAAACTTAGAATCTCTAGTAAATGAATGCCCAAGTTTTAAATTAGAAAAGTCTTTTTGACTCACACTATCTTTTGAAGAAAGTAATTTAAAAGTATGTTCAAAGTATAATCTCTTAGCATCTAAAGTACTTTCAGCATTACCCAAATTCACATCCATTCTACCTCTGTTTCCGCTAAAATTAGGATCATCTGCTAAAAATGCCTCTAAAGAAGTTTCGGTTAGTCCTCCACTTTCTTGATTAAAAAAATCTTGATTTACAGCATGCCCTCTAATCCCGTATTGTCCTTTAGGAGTCTCGTAACTAAAACTAACCCTAAAATTACCCGTACTAGCTAAAGAACGCCTGTAAGCCCCTAAAGAACGAAGTCCTTTATAAGCTATCGAAACGTTAAATCGTTTAGAAAAATTTGTTGTAAAAAGCGCATCCAATACCTGACCTTGCTCTAACCCTGTACGATACATTATTTCTGTTGTAGGGGTGGGCACATGATAATAATTCACATCTTCAATTTCAAAATAATTGAACATTTTTGCTCTAAAACCTATATTAGGAAACTTAGAAATATTAGTAAAATCGTACCCTAAATTGTTAAAAGTTTGTCCTTGATTATGAAAAGCCAATAATTCAAAATTATCCTTTCTTAAGAAATTGAACTTATACTCTTTTTGAATTGTTAATGTGGTATCTACAATTGTAGTATCATTTTTATGTGATATAATTTTATAATCTGTGTACTTAGTTTTTCCACTCAGCTTTACATTTATTTCATTATCTGGTAGTGAATCCATATTTTGATTAAGCCCTCCTCTACCTCTACCAAACCCTCCTTCAATTGTTCTTATTTGGGCAAAAATTACCTGAACACTTATCAAACAAAAAAATACTAAGAAATTTTTCTTCATAACAACAAAAGTAAAATAATTTAACGACAAAAATCACGATTAATTTCTTTGAAAACTGTTAATTTGTAGCATGTTGCAATTAAACTATAGCGGGCATAAATTAGAAGCAGGAACAGATGAGGCTGGTAGAGGCTGTTTATCAGGACCTGTAGTTGCAGCAGCCGTAATTTTACCAGGTGATTTTCAGCATGAATTGCTAAACGACTCCAAGCAACTTTCTGAAAAAAAACGACAAAAACTTCGACCTTATATTGAAGAACATGCACTAGCTTTTGGAGTTTCTTTTATACATCAAGAAGAGGTTGATGAGCTAAACGTTTTACAAGCATCTATTACTGGAATGCATCGTTCAATAGAACAATTAAATGTACAACCTGAGTTTATTATTGTTGACGGAAACAAGTTCAAACCCTATCAAGAAACTCCACATAAAACCATTGTAAAAGGCGACGCTAAATTTATGAGTATCGCAGCTGCTTCTGTACTTGCCAAAACCTATCGTGATGAGTATATGGAGAAAATTCATCAAGAATTTCCGCAGTATAACTGGCAGAAAAACAAAGGATATCCTACAAAAGAACATCGCGAAGCTATTCGTCAATTTGGAGCAACTCCCTATCACCGAAAATCATTTAAATTGTTGCCAGAACAATTAAAATTGAAACTTTAATTTTTCTATTTTTGTCTTCCAATTTTTTTAGAAGATGATTAAAAGAACTCGTACCGAAATTAACAAATGTATCATTCACAAAGTAGCTAACAAATATAATAGCGGGCAGAATGCCTTTTCTGAAAGTCTAGTGCGTTTTGATGAAGAAAGTTACGAATTGTTACTCCCTTTTTTACTGAAGCCTTTCGGTTCAGTTACTCAGAGTTACCGCTTTAGTCATCATGCTGATGTTCGTCTAAACGAAATCAATAAATATACTTCTGATATTTTTGAAGATGATAGCAACGAAGTTTTTATTGAACATTCTAAAAACATTGTTAATCACCTATACGAACAATCAAACTCTGCCAATATTAAAACGGGGGATGTAATTGTAGCTTATTTTGAAGGCATTGAATATAAAGATGTTTTAACTGAGGCCGTTGGTGTTTTTAAAATTGAAAGTAAGGTAGACTTCTTTCAAACCTATTTAGATGACGATAGTTTTGATGTAGTAGTTCAAAAAGGAATTTCAACAAAAAGATTGGATAAGGGTTGTTTAATTTTAAACTCTACTGATGCAGAAGGAACTGTCGTTTTATCGGTAGATAACAACCAATATGATGCGCAATACTGGATTAAAAACTTCTTAAGTGTTAAATATGCTGATGATCGTAACTTACATACTCAAAATTACTTAGAAATGTGCAAAGAGTTTTCTGAAGAGGTTATAAAACCTGAATTTGGAAAACAAGAACAAAGTAATTTCTTAGCCAATACTGTTGATTACTTTAAAGAGCATGAAAGTGTAGATTATCATGGCTTCAAAGATGAAATTTTTGAAGAAGACAAGCATAAAGATCTTTTTGAAGATTACAAGCAGCACTTTGAAAAATTAAACGATGTACTAATTCGTAATAATTTTGAAGTATCTGATGTTGTTTTAAAGAAAGAAAAAAGTAAGTTTAAAACTGAAATTAAATTAGACACCAATATTCAAATTAAAATTGATGTTGATGCTCCTGATGCTTCTGCTGAATATTTAGAACAAGGATACGATGAAGACAAGAAAATGAAGTTTTATAAGGTGTATTATAATACTGAGAAGTAAAAAGTTAGTTTAACTCCGAAATTTCTTTTTCCAATCTTTTTTCTAACTCTTTCAATTCTTTTAGTTTTTTCTTATCCTGATGTCTGCTAGAAAAATGATAAAGAATGCAGAAAATCATATAAATAGTTGCGTAAAGCATTACTAACTTTAAATAACTATATTCTGTTTTTTGCAGCATTGATTTTTTATTAGAAAAAGAATGCCCCACACCATAAGTTGGAGCCCAAAAGCTAAAAACAATACCAGCAGCAATTACTTTCCATCTGTGTCTTAACAAAAAATCTTGCTGCCTGATAACGTTCTCTATTTTATATCTTGTTGCTTGTAAATGTTTTTCTTTGTAATATTTAGCAGACATTTTATTCTAAATATAAAAAACTATTCCTTTTCAGCCATTTTTTTTACATAATCGGTAATAATCACAATAGTTTGTGCTCCCACTTTACCTTCAATATATTTAGCATTTTCAGGATCTAACGAAATTCTACGTACAGCAGTTCCTTGCTTTGCTACCATGCTAGAACCTTTTACTTTTAAATCTTTAATCAACACAACATTATCTCCTGCTTGTAAAATAGCTCCGTTTACATCTCTATGAATTATTTTTTCACTTTCATCTAAATGCTCACCTGTAGCTTCTGCAAAACGTAACTCTTCATCTTCTAAATACATCATATCTAACAAATCTTGTGACCATCCATCTTTTTTGACACGGTGTAACATTCTCCAAGCCACAACTTTCACTGCTCTAAACTCACTCCACATACTATCATTTAAACAACGCCAGTGATTAGCGTCTGTAGCTTCTGAGTTTTCAATTTGCTCAATACAAGTACTACAAGCCAACAAACTCCCATCAACTCCTCCTGTTGAAATTGGTGGTACTTCATAAATTGACAAATCGCTTTTTGATCCGCATAATTCACATTGATTTCCGCTTCTATCTTGTAATTCTTGTAATAAACTCATTTTATTCTTTTTTTGCTTCGCAAAAGTACATTTTTAATTATATATTTAGGCTATGTTATTAGAAAGCGAACGACTAATTATTAAGGAAGCTCTAGTGAGCGATGCACCTTTTTATTTTCAACTATTTAATGATCCTGATTGGATTCAATTTATAGGAGATAAAAATTTAAAATCTATTGAAGAAACCCGTATCTACCTAAAGGATACTTTGTTTAAAAACTCTAAATTAAATGGACTTGGTTTTTTCACGGTTATTTCAAAAGAAACCAACAAACCCATTGGAGCCTCTACAGCATTGCAAAGAGACAAGTTAGATTTTATTGATATTGGATACGCATTTTTACCCGAAGGAAGAGGTAAAGGATATGCAACAGAGGCTACAAAACTAATTATTGAATACGTCCGTACTAAATTCAAACAAGACAAAGTATTAGCTTTGACGATGCCAAAAAATGAAAAATCTCAAAAACTATTAAAAAACCTAGGTTTTGAGTTTATTGGGATGCAACAAGTTTTTGAAGACGGGGAAGATTGTGTATTTGAGTATGTTTTTTAACTCAAATACAAATCAATTAACCCTTCTGGAGTTTCTACCTTAATAGTTTTAGTATCTCTATCTACTTTTTTAATAAAGTCATCAATCATAGGAATGAAAATCTCTTTTCCTTCTCTATCAATTTCAAATAAAGGTTGCGCTGAAGAGTCATTAATACTTACTATATTTCCCACCTCTCCAAAAGAAGTATCAACAACCTTAAAACCTATCACTTCATGATAATAAAACTTATCTCCAGAAAGTTTAGGAAGCATATCTAATGGCAGGTAAACTTCAGAACGTAAAATAGCCTCGGCATCTGCCTCCGTATCAACATCCTCAAATTTCACTCTAAACATAGTTCCTTTACTCAGGGAAGATTTTTCAATAAAAAAAGGAATCAGATTATTGCCTAAATCGACAAAAACTGATTCCAAATTTTCGTAAAGATCGGGTTCATCAGTATCTAACTTAATAACTACCTCACCCTTAAAACTATGTTTTTTAACGATTTTGCCAAGATAAAAGCAATCTTCTTTTTGCATCATCGTAGTACAGTTTTTATTCTTCGCTATCAGCACCTGATTCAGCAGCAGCATCCTCGCTATCTTCTACAGCAGGAGTTGCAGCAGCTATACGTGCTTCGTTTACAGCTTTTTCAGCTTCTAAAGCTTTTGCTTTAGCGTCAGCTTCAGCTTTTGCTAAACCTTCTGTTTTACCAGCAACTTTAGCTGCTTTTTCTTCTAACCAAGCAGTAAATTTAGCTTCTGCTTGCTCTTCAGTTAAAGCACCTTTCTTAACTCCACCAGCTAAGTGATTCTTTAATAAAGCTCCTTTATAAGATAAAATAGCTCTAGCAGTATCAGTTGGTTGAGCACCATTTTGTAACCACTTTACAGCTCCGTCAACATCTAAATCGATAGTTGCAGGATTAGTATTTGGATTGTAAGTTCCGATTTTTTCTAAGAAACGACCGTCTCTTTTAGCTCTTGAATCAGCAGCTACTACCCAATAAAATGGTTTTCCTTTTTTACCGTGTCTTTGTAATCTAATTTTTACAGGCATAATTTTAATTTTTAAGGTTCGCGACCTTGGTTATTAATAAATCTTATTATCTCGTAATAAGTGGGCGCAAAATTATAAAATATTTTTCAAATAACACCTAAAAAGATTTTTTATTAAAATAAAAAAGAGCCTGTTAAACAGACTCTTAAGAAAAATAAATTGTGAGATATATTATAATACTCTAACGCTAACTGCGTTTAATCCTTTTTTTCCTTCTTTAAGTTCAAACTCAACAGTATCACCTTCTCTAATCTCATCGATTAAACCTGATACGTGTACAAAATGTTCTGTGTTTGATCCTGACTCTGTAATAAATCCAAAACCTTTAGATTCATTGAAGAACTTTACTGTTCCTTCTTTCATTGTAAAAAATATTATATTAAAGTACAAATGTAATCTTATTAATTGATTATCAATCACTTTTTTTCATTTTTATTTTAAAATTAACCTACACTTAACATCTATTTACTGATTACAATCAGCTATTCAAGCCTTTACATTAAGTAAAAACACTCGTTAATAACTTCTCTTAATAACAATGTAAATTCTTCGTATTTTTACACTTTGTTTTATCCAAAACACTTCAATAAGTAATTTTGCCCATGTATTTAATTTTCGATACCGAAACTACTGGATTACCAAAAAGCTGGAATGCTCCAATAACCGATACCGACAACTGGCCTAGAGCCATACAAATTGCGTGGCAATTACATGATGAATTAGGAAATTTAATTGAACACAATGACTTCTTAATACAACCTGACGGGTTCAATATTCCGTACGATGCAGAACGTATTCACGGAATTTCTACTGATTTAGCTATCGAACAAGGAATTCAATTGAGTGAAGGGTTAGAACTATTCAACAAGGCATTACAAAAAACGAAGTTTATTGTTGGTCAAAATGTTGGTTTTGATGTCAACATTATGGGGTGTGAGTTTCATCGTTTAGGTGTTGAAAACAATTTAACAGAATTACCTGTTTTGGATACTTGTACCGAGCATACGGCACAATTATGTCAAATTCCTGGTGGTCGTGGAGGAAAGTTTAAACTTCCAACTCTTACCGAATTACACAATCATTTATTCGGAACAGGTTTTGGAGAAGCACATAACGCTACTGCCGATGTAGAAGCAACTACAAGATGTTTCTTA
Source organism: Tenacibaculum sp. SSH1-16 (assembly GCF_040104435.1). NCBI lineage: Bacteria > Pseudomonadati > Bacteroidota > Flavobacteriia > Flavobacteriales > Flavobacteriaceae > Tenacibaculum > Tenacibaculum sp. SSH1-16. Next base: position 62,372 of record NZ_JBECOV010000016.1, on the reverse strand, counting down.
GAATTAATTCGTTTACGTCAGTATACAGAAGAACAGTTAGACGTTCCTTCTGATTATTTTCAACGTTATACAGAAGCAAATCCGAACCCAATACAGGTAATCGGACTTAAGCACTTAAACCTTAAAAAGGAAAGTGAAAAAATCCGTAAAAGAAAGTCATCTGAAACTGAAGAAGCTAATACAATTTCTACCGCAGAAGGATTAGCAGAGCTTGAAGGTGTTAAGTTTGCTCACTTACACAACCATACACAGTATTCTGTTTTACAGTCTACCATTCAAATTGGTAACATAGTAAATGCCGCTGCTAAAGATAATATGTCTGCAGTTGCCATGACTGATACTGGTAACATGATGGCTGCTTTCCATTTTGTACAGGCTGTATTAGGGCACAACAAAGCAGCTGAAGCGGCTAATAAAGAAGCCTTAGAAAAAGGAGAAGAACCTACACAAAGTGTTTTAAAACCTATCGTAGGTTGTGAATTTAATGTTTGTGAAGACCATACCAATAAAAGTCAAAAAGACAATGGATATCAAGTCGTTTTACTTGCTAAAAATAAAAAGGGATACCACAATTTAGCAAAAATGTCTTCCATTGCTTTCGTGGATGGTTTTTACTATGTTCCTAGAATCGACAAAAAAGTTATTGAGCAATACAAAGAAGATGTAATTGTATTAACAGGAAATTTATATGGTGAAGTTCCTAGTAAAATATTAAATGTAGGTGAAGCTCAAGCAGAAGAAGCTTTACTTTGGTGGAAAGAACAATTCGGAGAAGATTTATATATCGAATTGATGCGTCACGGACAAGAAGATGAAAGAGTTGTGAACGAAACTCTACTTTCATTCTCTAAAAAGCATGATATTAAAATTGTTGCTACGAACAATACTTTTTACTTAGATAAAGAAGACGCCAATGCTCACGATATTTTATTGTGTGTAAAAGATGGTGAAAAACAAGCTACTCCTAAAGGTCGAGGAAGAGGCTATCGTTATGGTTTACCTAACGACGAATACTACTTTAAATCTACTGAAGAGATGAAAAAACTCTTTGCTGATTTACCTGAGGCTATTATTAACATTCAAGAAATTGTAGATAAAATAGAACCTTTTGGTTTAGCTCGTGATGTATTATTACCTGCTTTTGATATTCCAGAAGAGTTTAGAGATGAAAAAGATCTTGAAGATGGAGGAAAAAGAGGTGAAAATAATTTTTTACGTCATTTAACCTATGAAGGAGCCAAAAAACGTTATGGAGAAATTACCGATAAAATCCGAGAACGTTTAGATTTTGAGCTTGATGTAATTGCTAAAACAGGGTACCCTGGATATTTCTTGATTGTAGAAGATTTTATTCGAGAAGCACGAAACATGGATGTATCAGTAGGTCCAGGACGTGGTTCTGCAGCTGGTTCGGTAGTTGCTTATTGTTTGTGGATTACTAATATAGATCCTATCCAGTACGACTTACTTTTTGAGCGTTTCTTAAACCCTGAACGTGTATCGATGCCCGATATTGATATCGACTTTGACGATGAAGGTCGTAGCCGCGTAATGGATTATGTAATTGAGAAATATGGTGCTAACCAAGTAGCACAAATTATTACCTATGGTACCATGGCAGCTAAATCATCTGTACGTGATACTGCTCGTGTACTTGACTTACCTCTATTTGAAGCCGATAGAATTGCCAAGTTAATTCCAGGAATGAAATTGAAAAAAATCTTTTCTTTAGATGAGAAAGGATTAAAAGAAAAACTTCGTTCTGAAGAAATAGAAATGGTAAATGAGCTAAAAGCTATTGCCAATGGTAATGGTCTGGAAGCAGAAACCATTAACAAAGCTAGAATTTTAGAAGGTTCAGTTCGTAATACTGGAATTCACGCTTGTGGGGTGATTATCACTCCTGATGATATTACCAAATTCGTACCGGTATCTGTTGCAAAAGATTCCGACATGTATGTTACTCAGTTTGACAACTCAGTAGTAGAAAGTGCAGGATTATTAAAAATGGATTTTTTGGGGTTAAAAACATTAACCCTAATCAAGGATACAGTAAAAATTGTAAAAGCACGCCATGGGGTAGAACTTGACCCTGAGAATTTCCCTATTGATGATAAAGAAACTTATGCACTTTTCCAACGTGGGGAAACCGTAGGTATATTCCAATACGAATCTCCTGGGATGCAAAAGTACATGCGTGAGTTAAAACCTACGGTTTTTGCTGACTTAATTGCAATGAACGCCTTGTATCGTCCTGGTCCTTTAGAATATATTCCTTCTTTTATTAGAAGAAAACATGGGGACGAGGAAATTCAGTACGACCTTCCTGCAATGGAAGAATATTTAGCAGAAACCTACGGAATTACAGTATATCAGGAGCAAGTAATGTTACTTTCGCAAAAGTTAGCTGATTTTACCAAAGGTGAAGCCGATGTACTTCGTAAAGCAATGGGTAAAAAGCAAGCTGCTGTACTAGCGAAAATGAAACCTAAGTTTGTGAATCAAGCAAAGGCCAATGGTCATGATGAAAAAGCCCTAGAGAAAATCTGGAAGGACTGGGAAGCTTTCGCATCTTATGCTTTTAACAAATCGCACTCTACTTGTTATGCTTGGATTGCTTATCAAACCGCTTATTTAAAGGCCCACTACCCTGCTGAATACATGGCAGCAGTACTTTCCAACAACATGAACGACATTAAAACGGTTTCGTTTTTTATGGAGGAATGTAAACGCATGGGGTTAGAGGTATTGGGTCCAGATGTAAATGAATCGTATGCTAAATTTTCTGTAAATAAAGATGGCGCTGTTCGTTTTGGTATGGCGGCAATTAAAGGTGTAGGTGGTTCAGCTGTAAAAGCAATTATTGATGAACGCAAAGAAAATGGGCATTACATTTCTATTTTTGATGTAGCCAAACGTGTTGATTTACGTGTTGCTAACAAAAAAGCTTTTGAAGGTTTAGTATTAGCTGGTGGTTTTGATTCCTTTACAGATACTCACAGAGCGCAGTATTATGTGAAAGATGAAAAAGGACAAACTTTTTTAGAAAAGGCTATTCGTTTTGGTAATAAGTTTCAAGAAAATCAGAATTCATCTCAGGTATCTTTATTTGGAGAAGCTTCGGATGTTGATTTACCTGAACCTTTAATTCCTGAATGTGAAACTTGGGGAACTATGGAATTGTTAGCTCGTGAAAAAGAAGTAGTAGGAATGTATATTTCTGCACATCCACTTGATGATTTTAAAAACGAACTAAAGTTCTGCAACGCTTCTCTAGCACATTTTAAAAACATCGCTCAATATGAAGGTTTAGGGCTTTCTTTTGCTGGAATTGTTACTGATGTACAGCATCGTGTATCAAAAGCAGGTAAAGGATGGGCTGCTTTTACAATGGAAGATTATAACGATAGTTTTGAATTCCGAATTTTTGGTGAAGATTACTTAAAGTTTAAACACTTTTTGGTTCCAAATTCATTCCTATTTATCAAAACTACGATCAAATCTGGTTGGACTAATAAAGAAGGTGTGAAAGGTGAACCTAGAGTTGGATTTAATGAGTTTTTACTATTACACGATATTATGGATAAAATGTGTAAAAAACTCACCATAAAAATTCCTCTACAAGAAGTAAAAGACAACACTATAAAAGAACTACAACACTTGTTTGCTACTAACAAAGGCTCACAAAGTTTGTATTTTACCATTTGGGATGCCGAAGAAAAAATAGAGTTAAACTTACCTAGTAGAACAACTAAAATTAAAGTGTCTAGTGAGTTTTTAAAAGCATTAGACGAACAGTTTATAAATTATAAGTTGAATTAATAACCAAAATGCTACCTAGTTATCAAAACAGTATCGACCTATTAACAAATGTAGCTAACCAAAAGTTATATAAACAACTCATAGTTCAACTTAACAAAGATTTTAGTCTAACTGGATTTGATTTAGATTTTTCTGCAAATAGCACCCCTTCTGAGTTAAAAGAGCAACTTCAAAAATCAGTAAAGGAATTAATTTTACATGATTTTAATTCTTATACTAATCTTTTATACCGTATAGATGTTTCTGAAAAAGACACACAAAATATCGAGTCAACAGATATTAATGTATACACCGAATGTCTTACTTTTTTGATTTTAAAAAGAGTTTGGAAAAAGGTTTGGTTTAAAAATCAGTTTACCAAATAAAGCTTTAGGCTGTAATTTCTTCTATAATAGCATCCAAATTATGATTTTCTTCAAAATCGCCCAACCATGTTGCTGTTTCTTCGTGATTTAAAAAACTATTGAATGCTTCTCTAACTGCTATTTTGTTTTGTTGTGGTAAATTTTCAATTACTTCTGTTAAGTTACTTAATAAGTGTTTAGGAGAAGTATTTTCTTCATATAACTTAAATGCTAATTTACCTGTTATATCTAAAAACTTTATATAATTTGCTTTCGTAGTTATAGGTGTATTTATTCCTAATCTTTCAAAAACTTCTTTTACTACTCCTGAAGTTTGTCTTCCCCAAATACCATCTACCAAAATTTCTTCTTTATATATATGCTTTAAAACTAATTGTAAATACAGCGTTTCTGATTTTGATGTTTCATTATAATCAACAGGTACACTCGTATCAACATGCCAATGATCTTTATGATTTGGATAATAATAATTTAATACAATACCAAAGTGCTTTCTTAAAAAGGACTCTATCCCAAGATATAACTCTTTTTGATGAATAAAATTAGTTGTAACTAAGGTTTCATCACTCCAAAAAACAGCATCTAAGTCAAATGCTTTTCCGTGCCCGTGTTGCCCTGGTTTATCAACAAAAATTCCTGCAGTCGTAATTACTTCAGGTATCCCTAGAGGACAATGCTCAAAAACTTCTTGAAGTGCATTTTCTAAAATACTTAAGAAACTTTCATCAATTGAAAAATTACGTTGCTCTCCTCTTGTTCCATAAGGGTGATTCGTTAATCTGGCATAATGTAGAGGAATACCATTTATATTATTGATTGTTTTCATTATTTCTCTTTTTAAAGTTTGATATTAATTGTTTTTCCTTCTTTTGTATATTCTCTCTTAATACCTTCTATTAAATATTGTTTTTGTATTGTTTCTTTCTTATTAGCAATAGTTTGTAAACATGCATATTGAATAATGTTCACTATATTAGAACCTGTTAAACTAAACTTCTTAGCTAACTCTTCTACGCTTACAGTATCTTCTAACTCAACGTTATCTGGCAAGTTATTTTCCCATAACATTAATCTTTCTGTATAACCAGGAGCTTCAAACTCTATAATATTATTAAAACGTCTGGTAAAAGCTGTATCAATATTGTTTTTAAAATTTGAAGCCAAAATAATTAGTCCTGGATGCGACTCTATTCGCTGTAATAAATAAGAGACTTCTTGATTAGCATATTTATCATGAGCATCTCTTACATTTGTTCTTTTACCAAAAATTGAATCGGCTTCATCAAAAAATAAAATCCAATCTTGGTTAATGGATTTATCAAATAGTTTGGACAAGTTTTTTTCTGTTTCTCCTATGAATTTTGAAACAACCATTGACAAGTCTACTCTGTAAACATCTTTACCTGTGTATTTTCCAAGTAAACTAGCTGTTAGTGTTTTTCCTGTTCCTGGAATTCCACAAAACAAAACTCTATATCCGGGTTTTATTTTTGTTTTCATTCCCCAATCATTTAACAGTATCTCCTTATATGCTAACCAGCTTTCTATTTCTTTAACATCGTTCAATGTTTTTTCTTGTAATACTAAATCTTTCCACTCTAAATCTGTAGTAATTAAACTTGCAGGAAAATCTTGACTCATTTGTGGTTTTAATTCTTTCCCTGTTAAAAACAAGTGTACATATTCCTCTGCCAAAATTAGCTTACCACTCATTAAAGGCTCTTCTTCAAGTTGCTTTTCAATTCTCAACACCTTATCTCTAAACAATTTACTTTCACTTAAAATAAATTGTAAACCTCTTTCTCTTGAAGCAAAATCATTACCTCCTAAAATATATAGGGCAGTTTCACCTGTAGGTATAATTCCTCTATGATTTTTCCCTTTTACTCCTCCAAACTCTGGAAACTCACCTCCTTGTGGCAAAAACTCACTAATGATATTGTTTAAAAAATTTGGAAACATGTGAGGTACAAAAGCCAGTAGTAATAGAATAACATCTTCAGTTACTAAATTTTTATCATTCATAAAAGCAATCACAGGAGAAGGTACTCCATTGTAGTTTAATTCAAAATTTGGTTGCTTATACCCATTAAATTCACTATCAATTCTATTGGTAATAAAATCTTGCAGTACTTTAAATACTCCTATTTTATTTATTTGATCTACCTCTATGTACATAATTACCTTATTTTATAATTTCTTTTTTTTCGTTCCGTCATTAGCAAATTTTGCTTTATAATTTTCTATAGATGCATCATAACCCTGATCGGTCCCAATAGATAGCTCTGTACCTGCTGCATTTTTAGAGAAATCACTTCCTAGTTTTTTGTATTTGTCTTTATCGTATCGTTTGTCTTTTTCCATTTCTACACCAGTTGTTTGTAGATTATCTCCTTCAACCTCTGTATCGTCTTTAGAAGCAATTCCCTTTGATTTGTATGTAGTATTTAAAAACTGACCTGGTAAGTTATCAATATCCATAGTCATAGCTTGTTGTAAAGCCTTTGTCAAAGTGCTTTTCGCCTTTGTTTTAATTTTCTCGTCTACCTTTTTCTTCCCTTTATTGTCTTTACCGAATTCCGTATCTAAAACTCCTTTTAGTTGATTGTTAACATTTGCATCATCCTTTATTTTTGCAGTAACTTCCATATTAAAGTTTGTTCCTCTAGATTTGAAGAAAGAGGCCAATTTATTCTCAACATGTGCCATTTCTTTTTGATTATACATTGGTGATGATGGATAAATATTCATTGCCGAATTAACTCCTGAACCTCCAAATTGATCTCCAATAATATGAGCATTATCAAATCCTGGAGTACCATCTTTTCCTGCTGATCCTCCATCCCATTTTCCTCTTCCAATTCCATCTGGCTTACTTGACAAATTGAATCCTTTTACTTTTCTAGTTTGTACTTTGTCTGAAATACCTTTTATAGCCTCATCAAAAGTGATATTTATCTCAAATGTTGGACTATCTTCTCCTGCTTTTGCTTCCTTTGCGTCTCCAGCTCTTTTTGTCTTATATTTGGCTGTATATACTCCATTCTTTTCCGTTAATTCCATTTCATCTGGAATAAAGTTTCCATGTGCTGGTTTGTAAGACTTGGATTTTCCTTTTTTTAAGACTCCTTCTTCAGCTCCATCACTTTCAATGTATATATTAGGATATGAACCAAATCCTTTTCCTGTTCTAAACTTATAGCTAGAATTTCTCTTATCAAGAATATAAACTTGTTTCTTGTCTATTTTATTAATATCTGTTTTTAATGCTTTTGTAAAAGACTCTAATGGAATACCTTCTTTATCTACCACCTTTTTATTTAAGTATTGATTTAGCAACGGTAAATTATCCTTTTCATCTCCTTTTGCTTGTACCTTACCGGTAGTATCATTAGGTGCTATTTTAATTTTAATATCTACATCGTTATCTTCTTTATCTTTAGCTAATGCATTAAACTTTATATCTAAATTTATTCCTTTTTTTAATTGTGGTTGGTATTTATTTTCTAGGGTTTTAGCTTCTTTCTTTTTTCTTGCATAAAACTTATCAAACGGTTCTCCTTTTTTTGCTTTTTCTCCTAATTTCTTTTCTATCTTACCTACAATCTTTTTATGTTTCGCTTTATCTTTTGCTGTTAATTTTGCTGGTTTTTGCTTTTTATTATCATCTTTTATCTTTTTTGCATGCCCTTTTTGGGGTTTCTTTTTCCCTAAAATCTTATTAAAGATTTTTTTAGCTTTTTTAATAACTTTATTAATGGCTTTGTCTATTTTCTTTCTAACTTTTTTAATTATTTTTTGGATTTTTCCGGTGAGTCCTGTTACTCCAACCAAAGCAGCTAAAAAGCCTATTAATACTGGAATTGCTTTGGCTAAAGCAGTTTCAATACCTTTTGCTACGGCTTTAACATTTCCTTCTGCTAGTGCTTTAATACTATTTATAAATGCTGTAACTAATTCAAATATTTGTGCCGCCCTTTCAACAAAAAACTTTACAATATCTATAATCATCATCGCTGCTTTTACAAAAGCTCCTGCTGGACTTAACAAGCCCATAACCCATTTTATACCCGCTTCAATAACTTTGGTGATTATCATATCTCGAATGGCATCCATAACCATTTCTTTGAGATTACTAAACTGTTCCTTTATATACTCCCAAAGCCCCATTACACCATCTTTTCTAACTATCTGAAAAATTTCAACAGCTTTTTCCATACCAGCAACCACGGGCTCTCCTAATAACTTTACTGCTTTACTCCTAAAATAATCCCATGTCAATCCTAACATTTGAGTTACTAAGCTGAATATTCCTGAAAGACTAAATAAATTATCTGGTAAAGTAATACCTACATTACCTAGTGAACCTGTAAGCCATTCTATTACTCCCTTAATCATGTGTTTTTTGATATTGTTCCCAAAATCAACAAAACCTTGTTTAACTCCTTGTATTAGATTACTTAAAAACCCTATTGGGTCAGAAATTATAGCTCCTATTGCACTTACAGCTGCTGCTAGTAGATTAAGCAGCATATCCTTTATTTTTAAAATAGTTTTTATAACACCAGCTAATGCATTTAAAGCAGCGCCAATCCAACCGGCACTTACGCTTTCTTTTATTTCATTAAACTTTTCTTGTAAACTATCAACATTTTCTTTGTATGACTGTGCTAAATCAGCCGCTAATTCTTCCTGTTTTTCATAAACAGTATCTTCTAAATCTGCATACTGGTCATTAAAATCACTATAAGCATCTTCCGCTAATTTCTTTTGCGACTCGTCTAAACTGTCAAATTTCTCTTTTGATTTTTTCTTTCCTTCTGCAATAGCATCTAAAGCTCCATTCAATCCATCAGCTATGATAATTGAAATATCATCAAGAACCGAGTTCATTTTACTGATAAACTTTGCTTTTTCAACTCTAAATAATTTATCTATAGCTTCCGTATCTTCACCAAAAATCCAATCATCTATTACTGTCCATCCATAAATTTCGCCTAAGCCATCTTCAACATTTTCTTCAAAGGTTTTTTGAGCGCTCTCTGCTTCTTCACTAAACTTTTTATCTACATCTTCTGAGAGCTTCTCTAAACTTTCTGTAACTGTCTTTTTTGTCTCTTCATAAATTGCTTCAAATTCAGCGTATATTTTTTCTTGCTCTGTTTTATCATTTGTCTTATTCTCCGTTTGATTAGCTAAAACATTATTCTCTGACAATACTTTAGCTGCTTGCATTTGATCTAACCCCTCTTTACTATTTACAGCCGCTGTTTTTTGAGCTACTCCTAACTGAACTTGTTCTTTTTTTCTATACTTTACTGGCGCTAACTTTGCTTCGGTTTGGGCATTGTTCTTTTCTTCTAAAGCTCCTGTAAATTTAGGTTCATTAGATTTTGCTAATTGTTCATCCGTTACCTTATTTTCAGCCATATAATCGTCTAATGACTGACTTTCTTTTTCCATTGAGATCTCTTGAGATGTCTTAGGTTTTGGAATTGCTGCTTTAGCATTTAATGGTTTTGGAGTATTCCCTGGATTTGTAGGAGGTAATGGAACAGCTTCTACTGTTAGTTGTCCTGAAGCAGGAGCTGGTTTATCTGCCTCAGATTTCATTGGTCCTGCTAACTTATCGCTTTCAGCTGTAACTTGACCTGATATATTTTCCTTTATGCCTTGAATAGGCTTCTCATCTCTAAACTCTTGTGCTTCTTCTGAATTTTTAGGAAGTTGCTTTTCTAAATCATCTAAATTCTTTTCTAAAAGTTTTTTAAACGATTCTGGTGTAAATGGCTCTCTCTTTTTTTCTTCTTCAGAGGTTGCTGATAATGAATCTGCATGTGCTTGCTGATCGTTTTTAGCTGATTGTACAGCTGCTGATGGGTGACCTGCTTGCTGCTGTTCACCTACCTTAGATTCTGGATCTGGATGTTGTGATTTTTCTTCTTTTACCTTTTCTGTTTTTTTTATTTGTTGTTGAAAAGCGGGATCATCTTCTGGCTTTGTTGGTGCTTTAGGTATTTTTTTTTCTTTAACTGCTCCTTCTTCTTTTTTATCTTTTTCTGAGGTTTCTTCCTTTTCTTTTTTTCCTTCTTTAGCTTCTATTTTTACTTGAGTAGTGTTATTACTTTTCGGTTCTGTCACAGAAACACTTGCATCTTTTGCACTATTTTTCACCCCATTAAAAGATTGCTTTTCTGCTACTTTTTTAAGAGTCTCAACTTTATCTCCTCCTTCTTTTTTTTCACCTTTTTCTTTTTCAGAAGCTTCTAAAACTGATGCTTTTTGAGTTACTGACTCTTCTTTTTTTATTTTTTTAGGTTCTTTTAGCGCAACTTCCTCTTGTTTTTTTTCAGGTTTGATTACCTTCATTTCTGGCTTAATAAAAGATGATGCTTCCTTACTTTTTAAAGAAGGATTAGAAGGTTTTGCTATATTTTGTTTTGCTCTAAACATTACTTATTGTCTTTACTGCCAAATACGGTAGTTTGCATCAAGCTTTAAATGAGATCTTGAATAGATTTTTATATAATAACTATCTCCAGGTGTAACACTAGCTATAGAAAAATTTAATGTGCCTGGTATATTAGGCCCTAACCTTTTGCTTCCTATTCGAGTATCCCATATTGTTCCACACTTAAATACCTGTACGCTAAAATCCTCAGCACCAAGCCATGGACCTGGAAGTGTATTGTAATCTACTGATACTCGAACATTCAATGCCGAACTACTTGGTGGAACGAATGTTTCTGAATAACAAGTATGTACAAATCCACTCCTGCATCTTCCTGAATGGGGTAGCGGATTAGTTTGAGAGCACTCAGGATCGGAAAGTTTTTGAATTTTCTTCTGCACCATTCCTTTTTGTTGAATGGTATGTGTTAACTCATGCGCTAACAAATGTTTTCCTTCTTTGGAGTTTGGACTGTATTTTCCTTCGTTAAAATAGATATCGTTTCCATGCGTAAATGCCTGTGCTCCTATTTCTTGACTCATTTGTGCTGCTTCTGAGTTGTTATGGATATTTACACGGCTAAAATCGGCTCCAAAACCTGACTCCATTTCACTTCGTGTTTGTGCATCCATTTTTTGACCTCCTTTTTCTCTTTTTAACTTACTTTCAAAAGAAGGTTTATTTTTTGTTGAAGTAGATTTTTCCGTTTTTGACTGCACCGCTTCCTCTTCTTCTTGCTTTTGTACTTTCTCTTCTTTTTCACAATCATCGCACTTCGATTGTATTGTTTCTTCCTCTTCTTTACTTTGCACCGCTTCCTCCTCCATCTTTTGAACGGGTTGCTCGTCTTCAGTAGTTTCCATTTTTTGTACTAAAGGTGTTACTTCAGAAGCCAATGGTTTTTGTTGAATTTCTTCTTCATTTTCTTTTTTTTGTATTGAATTAGCTTCATTATTATTTCCTACAACTTTATCAGCCATATTATCTGCTTCAACTTCATATTGATCTCCTTTTCTTCCAAATGCTAGCTTCGGCTGAATAAACAAATCCTTTTTTTTATCTTTTGCTTGAACGTTATTAGCTTCTGGTTTTTTATCTCTTTTAAACATGACTTTTAAAGTTTTAGTTATATTTTACCAATTCGTAAAGATTAATTCCTTCATCCAAGGAAGTTTACATAAGCTTAAATTCCATGGTAATTTAGTATCTATTAAAATATCTTGTGTTTTTCTTTCAACTGTCAGATTGGGGTTCTCTTTAGTTAAATCTAGTTTTCCTTCTCTTTGTAAATACTCATTACGCAATAGGTCATTTGAAGAACTTTTTAAAACCGACCAATTTTGAAGTACTGCTCTTAACAATTCCTCTGATTTTTCTTTAAGTTCATCACTCAGTACTACATTTCTTTCAATAGAACTTTGTATGGGTAGGTTGCACAAAAATTTTTCGAAAATTAAATTGTTTTCAAACTGTTGTTCTTTTTTAGTTGCTACATAATGTAGCAAGTGAACTGCTTCATTGGGTTTGATAATTTTGTTCTCATTGTCTAGAAAACCACATGTATTAAAAAACTGTTTTAAAAAAGGGTGTAATAAAATTAATCCCGCATTTTTTATAAGATGTGATTTAGGCTCGCTTATAACTTCTTTTTTTCTTAGAAAAGTATTTTTTAACGCTTCTTGATGTCTCCTTTTATATTCAGCTCTCTTTCGGTCTTCAGTAATTTTCTCCGTTTTTAAGTTTACTTCTTTATTTTCATAAAGATTCTTACTTTTCGCTTGCATTTTTATTCTTAATTCTTCTTTTACTTCTTTACTTTTCTCTTTTGATGATGTTTGCTTCTTTAAGGTTTCTTTTTTGTTTTGATTTTCTACTTTTTCAGGAGTATTTTGTGAATTAGAGTTACTTGATTCATTTTTTAGAAGAGTTAATTCTTCTGCTTTGTTTTGATTTTTTTTGCCTCCTACTTTATCTAGTTTATCAATACTTACATCTGATTTTTTCTCTTCTTTTTTACTTATAAACTCTGTATTAACAACCTCAATGCTACTTCTTTCTTTCTTCTCTTTAAACTCCTTCTGTTCTTTACTATTAGACTGATTTCTAAATATTCTTTCTTGAGAAGTTAGCTCTTGTAAAAATTGAGTTAGATTTTTTGAAGAATTAAAAGCCTTTGTTCTTTTGCATATCTCTATTTCTTCTTGAACTTCATTTACTATTCTTGAAAAATCATTATTAATTGTTGCTTTAATAAAAAACTCCCATACGCTGTTTTTTATCTTACAGTTTGTAAAATCAAATTTTTTAATGGTTGCTAGAAATGATTCATACTCTTTGGGTTTATTAAAAATACTTAGAAATAATATTTGTAACTCGTCAGTCTTAAACTGTTGAATTAATCTATTCTGTTGAACTTGATCTCTTAATGACTTTAAAAAACGTTCTTCAAAAAATTGACTTTCTGTTATTTCAAACAACATCTTTTTTGTAAAACTTTTCTCTTCTTTTTGATTCCACCAAGCTATTGTACCGTATTGCAAAAAGTGAAAAAAAGTATCTAATTTAGATTCTGTTGTAGTAACCTTTTTTATAGTTAATTTATGCAACTCTGGTGCTTTAAAAATTGCTTTTAGCTTTGTTATAAGTTGTTCTTTTATTTCTCTCTTTGTACTGCTATCGTTTATAGATGCATTGCTATTAGATATATTAACTTCAATATTTAAATTTTCTATTTGTTGAATGTTTGCTTCATACTCGATTTCTTGAGAGTTAAAATATTTTTCTATTTCTGGAAATACTTCTTTCTGTAAAAAGTTTTCGATGGTATTTTTACACTCTTCTGCTACTTTTTTACTTTTCGTATTTACCTCAACAAATACTTTTTGTATGGTATGTTCTAGGGCAGCCATTATGCGGTTTGTATTAAGTTTTCTTTTATAAACTTAGAAATGTATTCGGCTTGAATTTCTACTGAACATTTTCTTAAAAACTCTAATAAAGCTTCTTCTTTTTTTATTTGTCCTTCCGTAAACCCTGTGTCAATTTCAATTAACAAATCTTGAAGGTCTTGTTTGATTTCATCTGACTCTAAAACTGTTTGCTTTTGACAATGAAGAATATTAAAGAATAATCTTACCTGTGCTTTATAATATTTTACAAGTAACGTTCTATTATCAGCGTTCTGTAAAGAAAGCATCCACGTATTATTTAATAAATCTAAAAACAGTTCAGTTAATTGATTGTTGTTTTTTCCTGTTAAATAAGAATTGCTTTTATCGTCTATTATTTTTATATATATATCATTTGTAGGAACTACTACAGTCATGTTAACCTTACTTCCAACAATTCCATCATTCATACTAAATTTATTCGATTTATAGTAATTGTCAATTGCTCCTTTTGTTATTTCCTCACAGGTTTTATCTTGTATTTTTTCTATTTCTATAACTTCTGTTGTTGTATGCTCTCCGCACTTACTTGCTACCGTTAAAGAGACTTTTACTGAATCTCCATCAAAGTTGCTCAGGTCTTCTGTTATTGTTGTTCTTTTTATTTGAGGTTCTCTTTCAACTCCATTAATTACCCAAACATACTCGTCTCCCTTTTCTGAAGTATTTGTTAATGATACTATTCTAGTTTTTGAATCAAAACTATGTGTAAAACTTGCTTGTGGTGTTGCTGTAAGGTTAATTGTTTGTGTTACAAATGTTCCTACAATACCAATACTTACAGTTCCTGAATTAGTTAGTCCAGAATTAGCTGGTACAAACTCCCATGATTTTATTTCTTCATTAAACTTTACATTTCCACCTGTGAGTTGTACTCCTTCAATTTTTGGTCTTACTTCAACAGGATAAGGCTCTTTATCACTTAAACAAAAAGTGGTTGGTATGTTTATTGTAAACTCTGGAAATGCAATAGTCTTTGTAAACTTTGCAGTTGAGAAACAGCCATTACCATCAGTAATTGCAAGTGTTACTGTATATGTATTTTCTATTCCTTCTTTAACTAGTAATTTAGGATTAAAAAGTTCAGCTCCCGACTCAATACCATTTACACTCCAATTGAATTTTAACCCTTCTGGTTTTACTCCTTCTGGAAGGATAGCTTCGAAAACTGCTTCATAAAATAATTGTCCATCTTTCCATATAAATCTCGATTCACTTCTTTCTGAAATACTTATTTGCTTAACTTCATGAATCGTGATTCTTGCATTGGTTGTTTGCCCATCTTCTAAAAACTCAATTATTTGACCATAATTTTCAAAAACTGCTACATCAACAACTAGTTCATTGTTTTCAATCGTTACTCCATTTATGGCTCCATCTGCAATGGTTATTGTTCCATTAACATTCGTAAATGGAATTCTTGCTGTTTTTTCTTTAGTAAAATCGATACAATATGATGGTTGAATAGCTAATTCAGATGGTGTTAGTGTATCAAATTTTATTGGATTTATAGATATTTCTTTCGAACATGGTCCTAATGAAATTTTCAATCCTGGGTGTATCTCATTGTTTATATCATCAATTGGCAATCCATAATTTTGAAAAACTTTATTATTTATAGGTGTACGTTCCACTCTGGTACCATCTCCCATAAAGTCCCAAGAGTACTTGATGTTATTAAAGAAATTAGCATTTACAAAATCAGTGTCTTTCCAATGTAACACATAGGTTACTCTTGCTTTCGATTTATTCTCATTATATTCAATAGGTTGTTCTACTTCAACTAATAACTCTAATGCTGGATATACAATAAGTTCACAATCTGTAGGCTCATCATTAACCATAAATTTAATTGGTTTACCTAATAAACTTTTATCTATTTTAGTTACATCAATTTTCCATCTTTTATCTTCTTCATCTAAATAAACTCCTGACTCCACACCTTCAGGCACATTTGCTTTTACTTCTCCATCTAATGGTCTTACAGTAAATAATAAAGAGTCAATTTCTATATCTTTTTTCAAACAAATAGTACTTACTGGCAAGCTTAAAAATGGTGGTTCTTTAGGAATTATGAAATTCACTGGAGCACAATCTGAACAACACATATACGGTAGCGAAAAATCTGCTACTACTGTATTTTTCAGTGTTTCATTTTCTTTAATTACAGTATTTTCTTCGAAATATAATTTTTTGTTAGTTTCTAAAACAACAGAGTTATATACCTGTAAAAAATATTCATCTTTAGGTACCAAATGGTCTTTAATAATAATACGCATTCCTACAGAACCGTCTTCGTTTATAACTGTTTCTTCAGCTTTTAGAGTTTTAGACATTCCTGTTTGAATCCAAATTCCATTTAAAAAAGCTGAAAAATTACTAACTGTTTCTGCTAATGTTTCACCTACAAGCACAATATTGTTGCTAATATATTTTGTGTGTGGTGTTTTGAAATAATTCGCATCTACAAATGAAAATTCTATAGTTGAACTTTTATCCCATAGCTTTATTATTCCTCCATTTTTATAACTAATCTCATCTTTACTGATAGCTAAATCTTTCGAGTTTATAAACTTATTTGTAATGTCTGATTCTTTATCTGAAGTTACTGGTTGATTTTTAAATACGATGTTTAGCACTACATCATCAAACGTGTTTTTATCTGTTGCATTTTCGGTAACGTATACCATTACAAAAGTTCCTCCTGGAATAACTCCTGCTTTATGTTCAAGACCTGGATGTTGTTTTACAAATTCTGAAAGTTGTATTCTTTCTAGAATCTTTTTCTTTCTTTTTTCTATTTCTAAAAGTAGTGTTTCTAACTTTTTTCCTGAACAACAAACAATAGATAATTGGTTAATTAATAAACCTAAAATTTGTTTGGTTGAAACTTCCAATGAGGTACTGTTGTACTTTGCTTGTAGGTTTTTTACTTTCTTACAAAGCTCTGCTATTGTCAGTTTATAACTTGTTAGCACAAGACTATCTATATCTCTTATATTTAATGGTATTTTTGTGTCTAAAATATACGTATGAACTAAGGTTTCTGTAAGGTCTGTTAATATAAAATCACTAAGTGTTGGTTCTTCTTTCCAAACTTCTTTTTCTTTTATAGCCTCGGTTTCTTTATTCAATTCAACAATAATATCACTTGCGGATCCTTCTTTATTTTTACCTATTACACGATCTATTAAATAGCCTATTGAGTCTTCATCTTTCGTCAAGTTTTCTTTTACAATATTTTCTTTATTAATCAGATAGTCTTGGTATTTGTTTAAAACAGTTTTATTGTATTTATATATTGTTTCTCGTTTTTTAGTTTTTTCCTTAGAAAGAAACTTCATTTTATTTATTACTTCTTTGTCCATAAAAGCAGTGTCCGCTGCTACTTCTTCAGTTGCACTTATTCTTTTATCTTTTGATGGAATTAGTTTATCCACTACTATATTAACCTTTGGGTTGGTTAATTTGAATGCTGAAAATGTTTTACTTACTTCTGATAAAATGCAATTTTGTTCTGCTCTCCATGCGTTTAACAACATTTTTAAATCTTCAAACTCACATTCATAATTATTAATGTTGATGTTTTGTTTCGTAGTATTGATGGAAAGTGTTTTCACATCAAAATTTAATCCGTATTTTTTTTTATCGTCCAAAATTTTCGCTAGTGCTTCGCGATACATTTTTCCTTGATGCCCTTCAATTCTATAAAAATCATTGTTATCAATGTTATATGATAATGGGTTTTGAATTGCTTCTGATTTTTTAAGATTCTCTTTTTGATAGCTTAAATTTTGGTTGTCTCTATAATTTTTTGTTTTATTAAAATCCCAATTCTTTAAAAACTGTGAAGAAACGTTGTAATAAAAAGGAATTGCTTTGTCGCTTAAAGGAGTATATGCTTTTGATGGGGTTATTACCACATCTTCTGATTTTGTTTTTCCTATATAATTACTCGAAATAGCAATTGCTCTATTAATTAACAACTGTATTTTTTGAAGGTTTTCATTTTCATGACCTACAATAGTTGATTTATAAAGTCGGTGACGTAATTCTGGATATGCTGTTTCTTTTTCCAACTTTCCTAACATTACATGCTTTGGAAAAGCTCCTATATTTGGACAACAGTTTACATTAATATGAAGTAAAAGTTCTTTAATTTCATTATACGTATCTACCAAATCTTTGATAACATCGTACCTGTATTGAAAATCTAATGGAATAGCAAACGGACTATAATTAAATAATGCTTTTATTTTAGTAGTTATTGATGGTTTTTGAAATTTTGAGAATATCGTATCAAAACCATCAATTAAATCTACACTTATACTTTTGTCTTTAATTACACTATCAAACTGAGCTTTTAATTCTGAAAACGTTTTGGTGTTTTTCTCATTTAACACCACTCTTTTTGCTTTTACAACAGGTAACTCATCATTAATTTTATACCAATTGTGTTTTAAAAAAATAGTGTCTTTTGATGCAATAGCTTCTAAGTCTTCAATACTTATAAGTAATACTCGTAGCTTATTAATCTGCTCGATACCTTGATTATCACATGTTAGTTTATTACATAATACATCTTCGTTTGGATATTGTTCGAGATACAATAAAACAGCCATTTTTTGTATCTCTGGAAACTCAATTAAAGGGGTATGCGACTCATTTTCTTCACTATGTAATTCCCATAAATTATATTGCTTTTTTTGAGTATTTCTAAAACGCTCGTATTTGCCGTCGGTATCCTCAAATTTTTTGTAGAATGAAAACTTTTTTGATTTTATGTTTTCTTTTATTAAATCAAAAAACTGAATTAAATCTCCATCAGTAGTTACTGCTACTCCTTGAGTAATTTCAATACTCGACACAACTGTTTTATCTGTAGTAAATTTTGGAGTTACCTCAAACCCACAGGCTATTCCAACACCACTTAAACCTAATCTCGACAAACGGTTTTGATCTTCAAAATAGTCGATAAATGTATTGAGTTGTGTTTCTGTTAACACTTGATTAGCATTAAACTTACTATATTCAGTTGTAATTTCTCTTAGTTTCAGGTTAGTCGTTTCCATACGTATTATGTTTTGGCTGTGTTAATAAATAAACACGTACTGTTTTTATGAGTTTTCTTCGTTATTATTTTCTTTTTCTGATTGTATGTTTCCTATACTAGATTGGTTTAGTATAATTCTTCCATCTAATGCTTCGTCTTCTGCATTACAATCGGTTAATCTCCCTGATGGATAGATAGTATTTAATTGCTGTATAGCTTGTATTAAATCTAACAGCTCGTTATTTTCTACAGGTTGTTTTTGTTCTAAGTTTGTTTTTGCAAACAGGTATTTTTTATATGCATTTTCAAACTGCAACAAATCATTTTCATTATCAGATATAATTCCTTTACGCTCCCCTACCCAACATATTCTTGGTAGTACATGTGCTGGAAGTTCTTGCCTGATAACATCTTCCATATAGCGTCTAAAATCTGGGTTTGAAAAACGATATGTATATCCTGGTAAAACAATACTGACTCTATAAGAATAAGGATCAATCGTTCCACAATCTTCACAATCTTTTGCACAAATAGGTAGGAAGTTTTCTATTTTGTTACTCGTGTTTTTTGGTCGTAAAATCATCTGTTCTTCATTATAAATCCCTTTTTCTAAAAAATCTTTTTTTAGTAGGCAGAGAAGTTTCTTTAAAGCATTCTTTAATGCGTTCCTATTTTCATATTCACTTGACTTTGCAAGACTCGATTCACTGTTATCTTCATGCTTTTCACGGTTAACTATATTAAACCAATATTTTACAGAATTTGGTTGTTTTGATAATGTAGCATTATGGATCCTTATGTGCCCAACTCTCTTTTTATCTACAATATCTTTTTTAAATACTCTCTCTAAATCAATTTCTTTTATTTGTAAAACTTGCTGTGTAATTAAATAGAAACCTTCTACTGCAATTTTTTCACTTGCATAGTTTTCTTGGGCTGATAACAAGATGTTTCCATCATTATCTCGTAATTTCCATCGATAGGTATTACTTCCTTCTATTTCTTCGTATATTTCAACATAAGACTCTGTAACATCTGGGCGCAATAGCATATGCTCTACTAAAAACATTCCTTCTTCTGTGAAATCTTTTTTTAGAAAAGAAATTATCTCTAACAATGCTTCTTTTAAATCATTGATGTTAGTATAGTATTTGTATTGCTTTGCAATGATGTAATCAGAACTACTCTTTGGCTTTTCTGGATTGATAACATCAAAAGAATACTTTACTGGAATAGAAGGTTTTGATGGTGTAGATTTATGAATTCTTATGAATCCAATTTGCATATTATTTGTAATCCCCTCTTCAAAAGCTTCCTTTATATCTTTTTCCTTGGTTTGCACAATTTGTAATACTGCAAAGTATAATTCTTCAATAGCTAAAACTTTTTTAGCATAGTTTTCAGTTGCTGATAGTAATATGTTTCCATTAGTATCTTTTAATCTCCATCTATATGTGTTACTACCCTCTGATACTTCATAAATATCTACACTGGTTTCCGTTAAATATCTTCTTTTCTCATTGGAAATCCCCATTAAACGTGCTATTCGTTTTTGAAATCCAGATACGTTATTTGTATACCATAATTTATCTTGGTTTTGTTTGTAATAGTTAAAAGCAAGCCCTTTTTCACTACTAATCACTTTATAATCTTTTAAAAAGGCTTCTTTGTTTAATAGTACAATTTCATCAGTTGCTGTTCCATACAACGCTTTCATAATAAATGTGTATTCTCCAAATCGTTCTGCAAAACGCGCTAACAAATGATTTAAAATAGAATTTCTGCGTTCCACATTGTTATCAAACTGATTGAATAAAAGCTTTGTTAATTCATCATCATTTGATTGTGGATATTCACTTATAAGCTCTTCAAAATCTTTAATGTCTTTTATCGCTTGTGTAAAAAATGTTCGCGTTTCTTGTCCGCTAATAGACAATAATGTTTTTACTTCTGATAAGTGTTTGAAATAGGTTGCTAAGATTTGATCGAAAAATGTTAGATAGGCTTTTAATTGTTTTGCTTTTGCTTTCCTTTCATTCGTAACATGTACGGCTAATCCTTCTTGACCGATTCCATAAGTATCCGGGAAATCATTTTGAATAGTAGTGTACTCGTTAGCTCCTATTGAACTTCCTTTTGGCAACGATAAAACCTTGTCTTCATCTGCTATTTGTTGCGATTCTATTTCATCTTCTTTTAATTGTTTTAAATACTCATCTACTCTATCATAGTTTAAGTTGAGAGGAAGGAATCCTTTGCTAAAATTAAACGTACTCTTTTCACATAACACAGGTTTTTTATCAGGGTCAATACAAACTACCCATTTATTTTCTTGGACTATATTTTCATCACAAAAACCTACAGAGATGTCTTTAATTAATTTTACCCCTTCAATGTTCATGATAATTTTCATCACATCTGAAAGGCGCACTTCTTTTCTCAATTCTGCTTTTTTCAGTTCTTTTACATCTATAAATCCATTCTTTAAAATAGGTCCATCAAAAACCTCATCAGTTGCATACCCTTTATCTAGCATTTGCTGAATTGAATAGAACTTTAAAGATGGAGATAGGTAGTTTTCTATTTGGAATAAAATATTAGCATATACCCACTCTTCATCTGCTTCAGGAATTACATCAACATTAGCACAAATAGCAATCGGTTGCGTGTCTACTTCTTTTATTTCTATTAAATCTTCACATAAATTTCTATTCTCATGATAAGCTGTTTTGATATTCGGAAAAATCTGCTCTTTTGTATAACCTTCTTCTAAATCAACTAATAGCGAATACAATCCTTTTAGCTTAAAATCTTTTTGAAATTCTGGTAGAATGTCTTCAAACTTTTTATAGCTTAATTTGTTATTCTTGCAATCAACAAACACTTGTTTGTCATAAATTCGTAGCCAACAATTTTTTACTCCTTCTAAATCAATAAACAATTTTCTATAGTCTAATTCATTGACTGGTTTGGTTGGGAAAATTTCTGAAGCTTTGTAAAATTGTGCTTGTAGCGATAAATTCGAATCTTTGGATGCTAATAAGTTTTCCAATGGTGTATCAATACGCATTCCTAAATCCGTAATGGCATAACACAACATTTCCAAAATAGTAACTCCTGGATCATGTGAATTGAAGTCAGTCCATAACTTACCTCCTAATTTTTCCAAATAAGAGATTCCTTCTTTTCTTAAAAAAGAAAAATCTAAGTCATCTTTGGTAGATATATTCTTTGGTATATTGATATGTTCATTTATAGCTGACATGTTTGTTCTATGATTTTTTTAGTTCCTTTACAGGTAGTTAATACAGTACTTACATTATGTGTTTTAGCAGATACTAATATTGATTTTGGATTACTTGGTTCTATTTTGTACACCTTGGCATCACCATTCATGGTTACATTCTGTAAATAATCTACATAAGTCAGTTTTTCTAAGTAGTCAATCAATATGCTTTTGTGCAGCATAATCCCGAAGGTTACTTCTTTGGTTTCGTCAAACGCCCAAGGTGATAGGAATTTTGTGATGTCAGTTTTTAGCTGCTCGGTGTAATAGTTTTCATCATATCCTTCATAAAAACTAACTTCTAAACCAATCGTTATTTCTTCATAATTAGGATTGATAACTTCAGCATTTACATGCAAGGTGTTTAATGAATTGATATAATTCATAACACTATTTAAAGTAGCTTTGCTAACTCTTGGTTGATAAATATCAAATACATTTTTATTTACGGTATCTGGTACCACAATTAAAGTAACATGCCCTGCTGCTGTAAAACTTGTTTCTGAAGTATGATTTAAACACTTCACTTTATAAATTTCAGGGAACTCCTGAAGAATTAAGTGTTCATAATCCCATAAAGTTATGGCTCTGTTTTTGTGACGTAATCGCTCGCTTATTCTTCTATAAAAATTAGCATCAGATTCTTCTGGGCTTCCTCCAAATGCATTGTAAGGCTGTGAAACTGATTTTATTTGCGGAATACGTGTCACCATTTTTTTGATGGTCTCACAAGGCAACCCGTTTTTTAAATGGCTTACCTCATTATCGTTATTCTTGAACGTAGCCAATACTGCTTGAGCGTGAATTCCAATCGCTTTACATACTGCATCATATGACTTATTCATTTGTGCTTTTATCCAAGTATATCCTGATGGCAATAATGTATTATTTGAAGTAGCTTCTTTAGGTATTGAAAACGTAACAATTCCTGATTTTAAGAAGCTGTCTGTATTATTAGAAATGATATTATTCTCTAACGTTTTCCATTTATTATTACATAATATCGACCAATTTATCTTTTCGTTTTCTCCAAAACTTTCTACTAGTGGGTTTTCACTTCCTTCTAATACTTGGATTAACAGTGAAAGATTTTGCTGAGGCTCTACATTTTCTATTCCTAAAAATAAGTGACCTCCTACACAGTATTTTGGCACTAGTGTGGTTTGAATAACATCTTTATCAAAAAGATCTACAATTCCTTTTTCTTCTTGTAAATACTTTTTTTCTGCGTAATTTTCTTCATGCTGACCAAAAGGGTGTTCATGAAACAGTTGAATACGATTTCCTTCTAAATCCATTTTTTCCAGAAGCATCGTTTCTTCTGCTGAATAATTTACAGAAATTGATTCAACCAAAGGAGTGTAAGGTTCATTAGGAAAAATAATATCTTTATCATTTGCACTTACTGCTAATGCATAAAGTTTAGAGTATAATTCGTGTAAAAAGGATTGCTCTAAACTAAGTTGTAAGGCTTCTGCTTTTCCTATTTCATAAGCATTTGCATTATTTTCTACTTCAAACTCTGCCGTATAGCTTACCTCATCAGTTTCTTCATCTATCTCTTTTATAAAGAGATTTTTTATTTCTCCTACAGTTTCATTGGCTTCTCCCGCAACGTGTAATAATCGTTTTTCTACTTTAAAATGCGTTTCATTATTCACCAATAAGGCTCTTTCATCTATATTTTTATTGAGTACATCAATATATTTATTGATTGATGAATAGTTTGATGATGTTACATATGCTTGATACCATTCTTTAAAATCTTCTGGAGTATTTTTCCAACGTAGATTTACTTTAAAATCTTTCCATTTTTTTGAGAAGGCTTCTTTATAACTTACACTAAAATTAGATCCTTCAATAGGGCGTGTAGTAAAAGGGTGAAATGGTTTTTTAGTTCTTACCACTCCATTATCATTTTCAACAATTGCTGATTTTACTCCTTTAACATCTGTTTTTATAGTTACTTTTTCAAGTATATTACCTGCCAACAACCTATAAAAATCATATCCTTTCGTGTTAGAAACATCAAAAACAAAACGAACTAATGGATATGATGTATCGTATTTTTCAAGTAAAAACTCTTCATTATATGCTACCAACGCTTCTGAATCAAGTCCTAATGTAAATGTAAAACTTACTTCATTGGTAATTTCCAAATTACCTTCGTTCACATGGTTAATTGCGATTAATGTTGGTGTTATCCATTTTTCATTTCCACTTCCAAAAAGCTGAATGGTTGGGATTAATTCACTTACCTCAAAGGATGATTCTTCAAAATTGTTTTTAAACTTAATAGTAACCGTTACTGTTCTATCTCCTTCTTGTAACCACAACATTGGTGAAGCAATAGAAAACCCAAGTTCAGCATCTGGCAACTCAGTAGCATTCTTTTCACTTGCTGGATACCCAAAAGGGTACCAATATGGTTCGTCTTCTGGTAATTCCTCTTCAATCCCATCTTTCGTATTTGCTACCTCACTTACTTTTATCTTTTTTAATTCTACTGTGTTGTTGTTATAAATTGTTTTTATAACTCCTACTGATGCTTTATTAACAATTAACTCTTCTTCTGTTTCGTATACTAACGGATTCCCAAGACTGTCTTTTTCCGCATCCAATAAAGTGCCTTCTTCTATTCGTTCATCCGTTATTTTTTTAGCTAGTTCAAAAATTACATGTGCTTGATCTGGAATTGGTTCTCTTTTTTGAACTTGAAGTATTTCTTTGTAATAAAAATCTAAGTGACGTTTGGTTAAATTGTTAAATCGTTCTTTTGAAAGTTCTAATAACTTTAAAAAACATACGAATAAAGTTAAGTGCGGACTTAATTTTCCTTCTTGGGTATACCCCTCAAGAGTTGTCTGAATATTCTCTTTTAATTTATTGTATTCTCTTGTTCCTCTAAAAGGAATAGTTGATGTGGTTAGTTTTTTGAAAAAATGTTGCCAATCTCCTGAAGCTACTTCGTGATTTTCTGTAGGAAAATAATTTAGTTTTTTGGCAAAATTATAGGCAAACAATATCCAATCTTCTATAGTAAAATCGTGAAGTTCGAAATTTTCAGGATTCAATGCTTCAATGTATCGTAGCTCTTGACCTGTTCCACTTCGTTGTAATATGTTAGATATGATTTTACTCATGATGTATCTTAGTTTATATCGGTTCCTTCTCCTTTATAAAAAGGGAAAACCACATTGGTTCTACTATTTGTAGCTCTAATTCTATATTCAATTTTTATAATCAACATTCCTTCTAAAGGATCTGTTTCTGAAACATCAATATGAATCACATCAATTCTTGGTTCGTGATATAAAATTGCTGTTTCTATTAAATCTTTAGCATAGGTTATTAGCGTTCTATCTAACTTTTCAAAAAGAAGCTCTTGTAAGTTGCAACCGTAATTAGGAAGCATAACACGTTCTCCTAATCGAGTAGTTAACAGTATTTCTAAACTACTTTTAATGTCTTCTTCTTCAGAAATCATAATGACTTCACTTAGATCTTTTGAAAACTCTGGCGGAAAACCCCAACCTATTCCTAAAAATGCTTTTTTATTTTCCATTATTATCCTATTAAAACTGTTGGTTCTCCTAACACAATAGTTCCTCCATGTGAAGTACTATCTCCCATTCTTGCTGCTGGCATTCCACCTATTAATACTGTTCCTGAACCAGCCACTATACTATCTGGTGGTCCGGTACAAGTAGCCATATCACCTACTCTCGCCGCAGGTAATCCTCCAATTAATACGGTAGGTTCTCCTGCTGGTAAAATTGGTCCTCCAACGTGAGGAACCGTTCCTGTTACCATTGGGCATACATGCATGTCTGTTATTCTTGCTGCTGGATTCCCCATTTTTTTAATTTATTTGAACTAATGAACCTTTTAAAACTGCTATAGCGCTTGTTGAAACTTCTGCTCCAGCACTGCCTTCTGCTTTAAATTCTGCATTTGCTGCTATACTCACATTAGTTCCTTCAATAGTTACATCTCCTGACGCTTTTAATGAAATATCTCCAGCACTTTCCATTGATATTCCATCGCTGTTTATCGTAATTATATTAGAGTTATCATCTTCAATCGTTATGGCTCCTTCATCTTCATCCAGCGTAATCATTTTTCCTGCGGGTGTTTCAATGGTGATTATTTTTTTGTCGTCATCAAACAATACCTTCATTTCACTTCTTGTAATGATTCCTTTTTCGTGATTATCATCGGTTGCTGTGATTGGAGATGGTTTTGCGCTACTATGTAACATTCCTAAAACAATAGCATCATTAGGATCATCATTGATAAACCCTACAATCACCTCATCTCCTATTTCAGGACGAAAGAAAATGCCTCTATTTTCTCCTGCATCGGGTGAGGCTACTCTACACCAAATACCTTCTTCTTCGTTATTTACTATGGGAATTTGCACTAGAATCCTATCTTCTCCGTCAGGGTCTTCTTCTAATTGAGAAACAATTCCTACTTGTAAGCCTTGAATAGCTGGTAATAATCCTGAAGCTGGTTTTGCTGAGATTTCAAAGGTTTCAGAAAACCATTCTGTTGATAATCCAAACTGTGCATTGACTATCCAATTTCCTTCTGAAATTACATGTTGAACTCCTGTTACATATACATTTCCGTTAAATCGGTCTCCTACACCTTCTAGTTTTAAAATGGTGTTTGGTTTTACTGACGGGATTCCTTGAAACTTTACACGTCCTCTTACTTTTGCCAATTGTTGAAATAACCATTTGGCATCTGCCCAATCTTGCAGTTCGGTATCGGTAACAACACCTCCGTGTCGTAACTCCATACTTTCTAAACCTATCGTTTTGTTTAAATCTGAAACAGATAAGTTTCCGTTTAAACTTACATTTGGGTCTTTCCCTTCAATTTCGACTACTTCTTGGTCAGCATGATTCCAACTATAAGCTGCTACTTTTTTAACTTGATGACGTGCGTCTATTTCTGCATCAAAATCTAATAAGGAACTACCGAAGGTTACGGTTTCAATTTCTGACTGACTTACATTGGGTTTGGCTATGGTAATGGTTCCATCATCAACAAAACACAGTTTCCCATTTGCTTGGGCTCTTGAAACTACAAAATCCCAATCTGACGCATTGTATTGTACTAATTCTGCATGATTGTAATTTGTAGATTCTACCTCTTTAGCTAAACCATAATTTCCAATGATTTCTTCAAAAATGTCGCTATCGGTGCTTTCGTAAAAATACTTGCTTTTTCTACCTACCGTCATTTTCACAGCTTCGTCTTTACATTCAACAATCAACTGTGCTGAATTGACTCTAATTCTTAGGTTATGTTTAATAACTATTCCTTTAAAAATGGTTTCTTCATCTGAATGATACCCTGCCGTAACCTCAACTTCTTTTCCTGGAATTAACAACTCTTCGTTACTTAACTTAAAATCTCTCTGTGAAGCTTCTCCATCAATTAAAATAATTTGAGCGGTTGGTATTTTATTTACTTCTTTTGAAACAGTAATATTTTTCACCTCATATTGTTTGGAAAGTTCTTCTCCTCCAATCAAGATTTTAAAAGTGACTAAATCGGCACTTTTTGAAGTTTGTATAGTTCCTGTATTATTCATTTATGCGAATTTTTGTAAGGGTGGAAAAAAAATTTCTTGCCCAGGTTGTAATTTCCTGAACTGCATTATTTTATTAACACGAGCTACTTCCAAATAATACTTGGAGTCTCCATAAATACGATGACACATAAGTGGCAAAGTGTCTCCTGACTTTACTTTACGATAATGTGTTAAATCTGGCGACTGATTATTTTCTCTTGCTACTCGTAAATCATCATCAACAGTTCCTTTTACTTTTAATTTTGCATTGGCACGTAAAGGTGTTCCGTCTGGTGCAAACAATTTATACTCTATAGAAAGATCGACTAAAGAGCCTTTAAAAAGGAGAGCTCCCCATTTAATCATTAAATAGTTAGGTTTGTGCTCTTCTCCTTTGTATTCAAAAACAATTTTTTTAAATGCTTCAATTTTATCTATGATTCCATCTTTTAGATCACTTTTTCCGTCAATGGCTCCACTACTATCAAACAACAGATCTAAATCTAATTCTTGAGGAGGTATTCTTGTAAACTTAGGTTGAGAGCCACTTGTACCTTGCCCTTGCTCTTCAGTATATTCTGGCTTATAAGCAATCATATACTTTTCTGGGTTTACTAATGTTGTAAACTCTCCATTGGCTACTTCATCCTTAAACTTATCGTCAGAATAGGCCTTTATTACTAATTTTTTTAACTCTCCTTGACTCATTATCGTTGTTTTTGCCTTTCAAGAATATCCATTACTTCTTCCACACATGCTGAAACTATAGCTGCAGTATTTCCGTTTTTTGATCCACTTGTTTTTCCTTGTGATTCTGATTTCTCATCCACATTAATCTTGATATGTAGTTCTTTGATGGTAATAGGCATCTTATACTATTTTAAAATAATTATAGGTTAACTCAAGTGTTTCAATAACCAGTTTACTTTCTTCAGCGTTAAAGTCACCTACATTCCATTTTACAGGATATGCATGTTTTACATTCCAAGTTTGTATGGCTTGTTCGTCTTCTCCTAATAACATTACATTGATGTTTACGGGTTGTATTTCAAAGTTTCCTAAAGCTTTTTTACACCACTTGATTACTTCCGAGTCTACAAGCATCCCTCTTTTCAGTACTAAATTTGGGTATTTGGAACGTACAGGTATTTTGTGTTTGAATCTATTTTCTCCTCCTTCGGCTATTTCTTCAGTTTCAAGGTCTACCGTGAGACCTGAAACTGATTGAAATGAGTTGTCGCCGCTTGAAGTTGAGATGTCTTCAAACTCTACTTTAAAACTAAATCCTACTGGTGGATGATAGCTCATTACGATGACATTTTTAGCTTCTCAATTGCCCATTCAGCAGTTTCAATGGCAATTTCATTACCATCAGCTTTTAAATCTGTAGGCTGTACTTTAGTGATATAAGCATTCTGAGCTTCCCATACTACTGCTGGTTGCCCTGTCTCATCTAATAACCTGATGGTTAAGTCTCCTCTAAACTGCTCACCTCCTTCTTGGAAATAAACTGTTTTAGCCCATTGTTTATAAAACTGTTTACTTTCATCTACAAAGGTTCCTCTCTTCATAGTAATGTTACTATACTCGAACAAGCCTGGTTGTTTTGATTTGTGGTATTCTTTATCTGCTCCTCCACGATATTCTATTACTTTATTATCAAAACTTAACCCTGATACTTCTGTACAATTAAATTTCGTATCTCCAAAGGTTACCTCGAAGGAAAACTTTGGCATTGGATATGATTCTGCCATGATTCTTTATTTTTTATTTATAATTTTTTGGTTAGTTAGTTTACTTATGCTTCTTGCATTTTGTGAGAGAATTTAAGGATGATAAATTCAGCTGGACGTACTACTGCCATACCTATTTCTATGATCATGTTTCCTTCTAAAACATCTTGAGCTGTCATGGTTTCTCCTAAACCAACACTTACATAAAATGCTTTTTCTGGCGTAGGACCTGCAAGTGCTCCTGCTCTCCATTGTTGTGTTAAGAAATTATCAATCATTGCTTTTACACGCACCCAAGTGTTTTTATCATTAGGTTCAAAAACAAATTGTTCTGTTGCTTTTTTGATTGACTCTTCTGCCATGTTGAAGAAACGTCTTACAGATACATATCTCCATTCATTGTCATTTCCTGCAAGAGTTCTTGCTCCCCATACTAGATTTCCTTTACCTACAAAAGATCGAATTGCATTTATTGATTTACCTGCTACTGTATCTACATTCAAGTCCCTTTGTGCTTCGTGAGAAATGTTAACGGTTGGCTCAATTACATAATTTAAACTTACATTAGCTGGTGCTTTCCATACACCTCTATCAGAATCAACTCTTGCATAAACACCTGCTATGGAACTACTTGGAGGTAATATTAATGGTAAGTTGGATATTTCAGCTTTTATTTGATTATAAAGAGCATCATCTTCAGTTTTTATAACATCTAACGCCTTTACTGTGGCACTTCCACTAGATGTAGGTAAGTTTGTTATTAAATCATCAAGCTCTCCTGAAGCTATTAATGTGTTAATTTTATCTACGATAGATTCTGTAGAGTCATTATGAATTCCAAGAGCTCTCTGTAAAGAAGGATTGTTTGTTGTAGTTTCTGAGATTTCATTGAAAACTGTAATTTTAGAATCATCGTCATTCAGACGATCCTTCACTTTATTTAATTCTAGCTGTAATGTTTCGATCTCATTAGTTATCCAAGTGTCTAAAGCATTTGCTTCAGTAACTGCAGCACCATCTGTTCTTGCCAAATTTAATGCTTTGTTCAACTCAACTTCTAAGTTGCTTAAGTAGTTTTTAATGCTATTAATTCTTGCTACTATATTAGGAACTTCGGCAACTGCATCTGTATTTTCATCGGGCCCAGACAGATTATCAACAGTAGTAGATATTGCTACAATCTCTGTTAAAAAAGTAGATAAATCGGTCGTATCTATTCCCGTTGCAATCAACTGAGCTTCTGCTTGAATATTTCTGGGTAACGCTGTACTTATTGTAACATTTGTAGAAGATTCATCATAACTATAATCTAGAATAGTTTTTATAAATGGATAATAAGCGGCTCCATATTTAAGATAATTTTTGTCTGAACTTATTCTATCTCTTAAAATGCCTACGTTTGGAAAAGAAGCGTCTATAGTATCATAGGTTCTAGTATCTATAATTGTAAAACGGTCTTGTAATTCATTACATTGCGTTAACGCTGAGTTATATAGGCTGTAAAAAGTGGTG
Organism: Tenacibaculum sp. SSH1-16; assembly: GCF_040104435.1. Taxonomy (NCBI): domain Bacteria; kingdom Pseudomonadati; phylum Bacteroidota; class Flavobacteriia; order Flavobacteriales; family Flavobacteriaceae; genus Tenacibaculum; species Tenacibaculum sp. SSH1-16. The sequence continues at coordinate 31,615 of NZ_JBECOV010000016.1, read as the reverse complement.
TCATCTGTTAATGCAGTTGCATCAGGAAACACTATTAAAGTTACTTCATCTACTTTTCTTACTTCAGCTAATCCATCATTAAAATCTGAATCGGAAGTAATGGCTGTTACTTGTGAATCGCTACCATCTAATAAGTTTGATTCACCATACCTACCTACAGAAGTAATATAGCAAGGACCGCCTCCATTGGCAAAGTATAATTGTAAACTATAGTACATTAAAAAAGGTGACTTTTCTGCACTATTTGGAGCTTCTACAGACACTTTTCCATCTTCTACAGTTACCTCAATGCCTGTTTCTGCTTTTGCCACACCAAAGTACATTTCATACTCTAACATAGAGCTGATTCGTGTAGGTGTTCCTTTTAAATCTCCTTTTACTTTTCTGGTTGCCTTTTCAGTATAACCAATAAAAGCCGGAATTGCTGTTTCTACTTGAGCTACTGATGGAGGAAACTTTACAATTTCCTCTACGTAGACTCCTGGTGTTTTGTACGCTGACATAATTACTTGTTTTAAATTTTAATTTTTGTTTATATAAATACTTCCGAATAATAGTCTTGCGACTCTTTCTTAATACTTTCTGGAGTAGGATTTGGGAAATAATAATCTTCTTGTGGTTCTGGTATAACGTCTTGTTTATCTACTTCTACACGCCCATTAAGTGTCAATGGTTTTTCTTCTGACGTAGTCATTACAAGGTTTTCACTTCTTTTCGTGTAACGCCAAAATGTGCTTCTATTTTCAATACAAATAGCAAACTCAGGAAACTCTTTTAGCAAGCATTGTTTTGAGACATCAAAGACTTCAGTTTCTTCATTCTTAGCTAATATTTCTTCTGTTAAATTGGTATTGTTGTCTCCTAACATCTGGATTTGAACAACACCTATTACTCCACTATTTTTAATTCTTTTTACAAAAGAATTGATAGCATCTATCACCTTTTGCTCTTCTTCATTTAGAGGAATGGCGTTCGTTATTTTAGTCTCTATAACATCTAATTCTGAAGTATCAATGTTTGCTATGGTTACTAAGTTTGGCGTAGTTGTATCAAACTCCTTTTCACTTTCTAGTTGATGTAAAAGCTTTCTTGTTTCACTATCTGAAATCAAAAATGAGTTCCACTTTTTTACCTCCGATATTGTTTCAAATAAATTAATTGCTGAAGAGCTTTTGTTTGATAAGTAATATAGTTGCTCCTCCTTCTTTTCAATTATGTTAGAAAAATTTTCAAAATAAGGATGGTGTACTTTTAAGTAAAAAGTTAACATTAGTGAATCAGATAAGGTAATTATTGGACTATATCTATCTACTTCTTGATTTCCTTCTTCTGTAGTTACTTTTATTGTTTCTGTTAGTACTCGAACTCCCTTTTTATCGTTTCTAAGTAATAGTCTGTGATTTTTTAAACTTTTTCTAGTTTCTTCAGTAGGTTGAATTGATAGAAACTTGCTGATATCATATTGTTCTTCTAAACGTTTTTTTTCTTCATCTGTAAGAGGTGTTACTCCATTATTTCCTCCATTTAATTCGAAAAAAGTTCGTTCTCCTTCGTTTAGGAAGTAAGAGTGGTATATATTGATATTGAACAGTGTTTTATACATAATCTTTTAATTTTTAATTATTGATTGTTGTTCAATACCTGAGACTACTGTTCCTTCATTAGTTACAACATCCCTTTCTATTTCTAGTAATGTTATTTTGTAAAGTACAGATGGGTATTGCTTACCTCCTAAGGTTCCCCATATATAATTTAACTCTTCAAAAGAAGGTGTATATAGTTGGGTAATAAACTTAAACGTCTTTAAGTCTCCTAACCCATCTATACCTTCAAAGTTGGTGTTTTGATGTGTGAATACTTTTTTCCCCTGGAAAAAGGCTAATATTTTTGTTAAACTCTTTAAAGATTCAGCATAACTGGATTTATCTACACTGAATAAAACATAAAGGTTTAAATATACTTTTGGGTTTCTGTAACTAACTGTAGTTCCTTCTACACGATTATTAGAAGTATTTTTTAGCGCAAATTCTTCTTGTGTATTGATTAATGTTAATGAAATATCTGGAGTGTTTGCTGGGGAATTTCCATCTCCGTCAGCCATAGCTATATTTGATAGGTCTACAGCTTTTTCATCGAAATAATCATTTAATTCTTCGGTAATGATTTGTAATATTTCAAAAATCATTTTAATAGTAAGTTTGGTTAGTTTTGCTTGTAGATTGAAGGGTTAGCAATCAGACATTGTAAAATTAATCGCTCTTCCCAAGAGTAACCGCAATGAAAAACTCTTTTAAAAAAGTAGTTTCTCCTAAATATTTTCTAATAGAATTACAGGTAGTAAAAAGGGGGAAATCACCCTTACTTTTTTAAATAGTAAGGCTTAAATTTTGGAGATACCTAGTAAGTAAAACAAAAAACTCCTTACATAATGTATGCAAGGAGTCTTTCTTTTTAGGTTGTTATTTTTCTATTGAGTTAACTCTCTAAATAAACTTTCTAAGTTTTTATTTTCGGTATTTAATCCTAAAATTTTTAACCCATTTTCTTGTGCAAAGTCAAAAATTAATGGACGCATATCTTCTTTTGAATTAAAAACAAGTATCCAGTTATTTTCTAGAGTGTTTTTATACGATACTATATTAGGTAAGCGTTTTATAAACTGTTCTTCTAATTTATAATCAAACGTTACTTTAATTACTTGTTCATTATCTGTTTTAAGTTCTGAAATGGGTTTGTTAATTACTATTTCTCCTTTATTAATAATTATAACTCTGTCACACATTGCTTCTACTTCTTGCATAATGTGTGTAGATAGTAGTACTGTTTTATCTTTTCCTAGTTCTTTGATTAATTGACGTATTTCAACTAATTGATTTGGATCTAATCCTGTTGTTGGTTCATCTAGAATCAACACTTCTGGGTCATGTAGTATAGCCGCAGCTAAACCAACTCTCTGGCGATATCCTTTAGATAGTTGATTAATTTTCTTGTGTGCTTCAATCGTTAACCCTACTTTTTCAATAGTCTCATTAACCTTAGAGTTTTTTATATTGTGTAGAGATGCTTGAAACTGTAAATACTCTCGCACATACATATCCAGGTACAACGGATTATGCTCTGGTAAATAACCTATCTTTTTTTGTGCTTCAATAGGATTTGATATTACATCAATTCCACTTACCAATACAGTTCCTTCTGAAGGCTGAATAAACCCTGTTAAGATTTTCATTGTTGTAGATTTCCCAGCTCCATTGGGGCCTAAAAAACCAACTATTTCTCCTTTTTTTGCTGAAAAGGAAATATTATTTACTGCTTTTTGTGTTCCGTAAGTTTTTGATATTTCAGTAAGTTGTATTGACATTTTGAGTTTTCTGAGTATAAGGATGAAATTCTAAAACAAGTTTAGGATAACAAAAGTTAACGCTTCTCATAAGAAACGAAGCTATAGTCATATTTATTTTTTTCATCAGCTTTAAAATCTTCCCTTGCTACTTCTTTCCATATTTCCATATTTATTTCAGGGAAAAAAGCATCTGCTTCGAATTCGTGATGTATAAGAGTTATATCTAACCTATCAACTAAATTTTGTTCTAAAGCATCCTTATAAATTTGTGCTCCACCTATAATAAATGCATCTTTTCCTTCAGTCAACTCTATAGCATGCTCAATACTATTAGCCATTAAACAGCCATCAACAAAGTAATTATTGTTTCGAGTAATTATTATAGATGTACGATTAGGCAAAGGCTTTCCAATACTTTCAAAAGTATTTCGTCCCATTAAAATAGGATGCCCTGTAGTAACTTTTTTAAAGCGTTTTAAATCGGCAGGTAAGTGCCAAATTAAGTCATTATCTTTCCCTAAAGCATTGTTTTTTGCAATTGCAGCTATGAGTGTAATCATAAGTTTAGTTTGTGTGGCTTACATATTTTTCACCCATTCTTTAATATATCCTGTAAGATCTCTTTTTTCTGTTGTAGCCTCTTCAAAAGTTTCATTTTTCATGTTATCAACTAACGTGTGGATTGCTTTTAACACATTTTCATCATTAATTTCGGCTATTTTATCGTAGAGATCTTCTTTTAAAACATCAACGTCTATATTCATTTTTATAACTTTTTTAGTGATTTCTTACAAAGCTACTAAACAATATATATAAAATAAAGTTAAATTAGACTGCCACAACTCCTTTTATGTGAGGATGCGGATCATAACCAACCAATTCAAAATCTTCAAAAGTAAAATCTTCAATATTTTTTATGGCTGAATTAATTTTCATTTTAGGAAGAGGTTTTGGTTCACGTGATAATTGCAATTCTAATTGCTCCATATGATTATTATATATATGGGCATCACCAAATGTGTGAATAAATTCTCCTGATTCATAACCACAAACTTGTGCAACCATCATTGTAAATAAAGCATACGATGCAATATTAAAAGGAACTCCTAAAAATATATCTGCGCTACGTTGGTACAATTGACATGAAAGTTTCCCGTCTGCTACATAAAATTGAAAAAAGGCATGACATGGTGGAAGTGCTGCTTTACCATTCGCTACATTTTCTGCAAATGACTTTGATGTATCTGGTAACACAGAAGGATTCCATGCAGACACTAACATTCTACGGCTGTTTGGATTACTTTTTAAGGTTTCAATTACTTCTTTTAACTGATCTATTTCATCACTATTCCAGTTACGCCACTGATGTCCGTACACTGGACCTAAATCACCATTTTCATCAGCCCATTCATTCCATATACGTACACCATTTTCTTGCAAATACTTAATATTTGTATCACCTTTTATAAACCATAATAATTCATAAATAATCGATTTTAGGTGTAACTTCTTAGTTGTTACCATAGGAAACCCATTACTTAAATCAAATCTCATTTGATACCCAAAAACACTTTTTGTTCCTGTTCCTGTTCTATCTCCTTTCTCGTTTCCGTTTTCTAAAACGTGTTTTACTAAATCGTGATACTGCTTCATCCTTCTACTTTTAATCGTTAAAATTCTTGAACTGTTTAACAACGTAAAAATAAAAAAGCATCTACAAAAAATGTAGATGCTTTTAAAATTATATTAATAAGTTATCAACTATAACTATGCCCAAACACAAGTTCCATTACTTTGACAGTAACCGTAGTCACAAAACTCTTGACCATTTGCAAATCTTGTACAACACATGCGTGTACCTTTACAATAGGTATAACGACCTCCGCTAACTTGGTTTTGCTCATTTTTTGATAACACTTTAATTCCTTTTAAACTTTTAAGTTTATTCATGATAGATTTAATTTGGGGGTTAATATTGGTATAAATATATCAAAAAAAAAGAATAAACAAAACTATTGTATTAAAAAACAATCAATTACCTATAACCTTTTATTTTTATCCTATAATCATCCCTGCTATGGTTGCAGACATTAGTGAAGCAATTGTACCTCCAACTAGGGCTTTCATTCCAAACTCAGATAAATTTTTACGTTGACCTGGTGCTAAAGAACCTATTCCTCCTATTTGAATTCCTATAGAAGCAAAATTGGCAAAACCGCACAACATATACGTAGCCATAATTACTGACTTGTTATAGGTTAAATGTGTAGCGCTTGCTGCATTTTTTAAATCAGCTAACTGGATATATCCTACAAACTCACTTGCAGCTAATTTAATACCTAATAGCTGTCCCATTAATGCCATATCTTCTTTAGCAACACCAATTAACCACATTAAAGGAGCGAAAGCATAACCTAAAATAAATTCTAATGACAATGCTTCATAAGGTGTAGTTCCTTCAATTAATTTATTCAAGGAAGTAAATTTCCAATCAAAATATTCAATTCCATCAAAACCTCCTATACTTCCTAAAATACCATTTATCATGGCTATAAAAGCAATAAAAACTAATAACATAGCTGCAACATTCATTGCCAATTGTAAGCCTTCAGTTGTTCCATTAGCTATAGCATCTAAAATATTTGAACCAATTTTTTCTGATGAAACCTGTACATCTGTATTTACTTCTTCTGTTTGTGGGTATAATATCTTGGAAATGATAATAGCTCCTGGTGCTGCCATTACAGATGCTGCTAATAGATGTTTTGCATATAATAAGCGTAACGCTTCATCATCTCCTCCTAAAAACCCTATATAAGCTGCTAATACTGCTCCTGCTACGGTTGCCATTCCTCCTATCATTACTAACAAGATTTCAGAACGGTTCATTTTTTCTAAGTATGCCTTAATTAATAAAGGTGCTTCTGTTTGACCTAAGAAAATATTTCCTGCTACTGATAAACTTTCAGCTCCTGATATTTTTAAAAACTTAGATAATAACCAAGCTAAGCCTTTTACTACTTTTTGTATTAGTCCTAAATAAAACAATACTGATGTTAATGCCGAGAAAAATATAATGGTAGGTAGTACTTGAAAAGCAAAGATGAATCCAAAAGAATCCATATCAGCAACTAAACCGCTAAATAAAAACTCACTTCCTGCTCTTGTAAAGTCTAACACACTTACAAACAAGCCTCCAACTAGCTCAAATGTTTTTTGAACAAAAGGAACTTTTAAAACCCCAATTGCTATTAATAACTGAAAAGCCAACCCTAATCCTACTGTTTTCCAATCAATACCTCTTCGGTTTGCACTAAATAAAAAAGCAATAATTAGTAATGTTATCATCCCTAGAGCTCCTCTCCACAAACTTTGCATCGAAAAACCTTGACTTGGAATTATCTTTTTTGTTTTACTGACTACTTCTTCAACGTCTTTCCCTAAAACAACTATTGGTTCTGTTGTGAAATTATATAGTATGTTTTTTTCTGAGAGAGTTAAAACTTCATCTGTTAATTCAACCACGTTGTAATAACGAACTGTATCGTTTGGTTGCTTGTAGTTAAAAATTAATAAGTTGTTTTGATGAATATAGTTTCCTGAAGCTTGTAAACTATCTTTTTCTACTAAAGAGTATGTAAAGTTTCCTTCTGATAAAGTAAAAATATCTGTAGGATCTATAGAAACAATTGAATCTCCTTCTGTTGTTGTAATTGATGAGAAATTCCACTTTTTTTCAATGCTTTGGCTAAAAGTTATCATCGTAACGCAAAGCATTATGAAAGTAAATAGTTTCTTCATTTTTAATATTTTAAATTAAGAACGTTTGCTGATTTCATCACGAATTCTAGCTGCCAACTCATAATTTTCATTGGCTACAGCATCGTTAAGTTGTTCGTGTAATTCTTTAAGTGACAAGTGTGAGTAATTATCCTTTCCTTCTTCTTCTATTGAAAACTCGATTTCATCTTCATCAGATTCTAAATCTTCTTCAATTGTTAATTCTTCATCCATTTTTAGATAAATACCTGCTTTATCTAAAATGTTTTCATATGTAAAAATTGGAGCTTCAAATCGAACTGCCAATGCTATAGCATCTGATGTTCTTGTATCAATAACCTCTTCTATTCCTTCTCTTTCACAAATTAAGCTTGAATAAAATACTCCATCAACTAACTTGTGTATAATTACTTGTTTAACGGTGATAGAGAATCGATCAGAAAACGTTTTAAATAAATCGTGAGTAAGTGGTCTTGGTGGACGGATTTCTTTTTCCAAGGCTATTGCTATTGATTGTGCCTCAAACGCTCCTATGATTATAGGAAGTGTTCTGGTTCCCTCCATTTCACTTAGCACTAAAGCATATGCCCCACTTTGTGTTTGGCTATACGAAATCCCTTTTATAGTTAGTTTAATTAAACTCATGTACAATCAATCATCATAAAATACAAAAAAACTGTCTAAATTTAGGCCTTTTGCTTAAAATTTTAGACAGCCTTCTAAAGTGGGCACAATTTACTAAAAATTATGAGTTGAACTCTAATTTCTAGAAAAAGAAAAAATTACCACTATTTTATGCTTGTTTAAAAGCTTTTAATTTTTCTACTAACTGAGGTACAACTTCAAAAGCATCACCAACAATACCATAATCAGCAGCTTTAAAGAAAGGTGCTTCTGGATCTGTGTTAACAACTACTTTTACTTTAGATGCATTAATTCCTGCTAAATGCTGAATTGCACCTGAAATACCTATAGCTATGTATAAGTTTGAAGCTACAGGCTTACCAGTTTGACCAACGTGTTCGCTATGAGGACGCCATCCTAAATCAGATACAGGCTTAGAACATGCAGTTGCAGCACCTAAAACATCAGCTAACTCTTCAACCATTCCCCAGTTTTCAGGTCCTTTTAAACCTCTACCTGCAGAAACAACAATATCAGCATCAGCAATAGTAACTTTACCAGTTGCTCTATTAATATTTTCAGATTTAACTCCTAATTCAGGTAATGTAGCATCAAAACTCTCAGCAGAACCACTTACTGAATTTTCATGTGCTCCGTAAGAATTTTTAGCAACACCTATTACTTTTTTCTCAGTTGAGATTTCAGTATTGTTGAATCCTTTATTTGAGAATGCTTTTCTCTTAACAACAAAAGGACTAGTGCTACTTGGTAATGCTACCGCATTTGAAGCATATCCAGCTTCTAAACCTACAGCAACTAATGGAGCTAAAGTTAACCCATCAACACTAGAATCGATAATTACAGTGTTAGCTCCTTTTGCTTCTGCTACTTGTTTAATAATTGAAGCATATGCTTTAGCATTGAATGAAGATAAGTCATTCTTTACCTCTACTACTTTCTCTGCTCCGTAAGTATATAATTCAGAAGCATCACTTCCATTAATAGTTAATACTACTAAGTCGCTTCCTAATTGTTCTGCTACTTTTTTTCCGTATGAAACAACTTCAAAAGCTGTTTTTTTGAATTTTCCTTCCGATGAATCGGCAAAAACTAATACAGACATATTTATTTATTTTTTAGTCGTTAGTGGTCAGTTTTTAATCATTAACTAAGCACTAACAAGTATTTTTATTCTTTCTTTTAAACTCTATTAAAACAGTTCAACTGATTAAATTACTTTTGCTTCGTTATGTAATAAATCAATTAAATCATCAACATTATCAACTAACTTAACAGCTCCTTTTGGTGCTGGTTTTTCAAAGTTTTGAGTTGCTGTTGCTGCTGTTGCTCCAGTTGGTTCTACCACGTTTAATGGTTTTTTACGTGCCATCATAATACCTCTCATATTAGGAATGCGTAAATCTTTTTCTTCTACAATTCCTTTTTGACCTGCTATCACCATTGGTAAAGTAGAGGATACTTTTTCTTCACCTCCATCAATCTCTCTATTCAAAGTAACATTTGTTCCGTCTACCTCTACACCAACACATCCATTAACAAAGTTAAAATCTAACAAAGAAGCTAACATTCCAGGAACCATTTGTCCGTTATAGTCTGCTGATTCTTTTCCTGCTAATACTAAATCATATCCTCCATTTTTAACAACTTCAGCTAATTCTTTAGCTACCATAAAACCGTCAGTTGGTTCAGCGTTTACACGAATTGCATCATCTGCTCCAATTGCTAACGCTTTACGTAAAGTAGGCTCTGTAGAAGCTCCTCCAACATTCACTACAGTTACACTCGCTCCTTGCTTTTCTTTAAACCACATGGCACGAGTTAAGCTAAACTCGTCGTATGGATTAATAACATATTGAACCCCGTTAGTATCAAACTTTGTATCGTTATCAGTAAAGTTGATTTTTGAAGTAGTATCAGGTACATGACTGATACAAACTAATATTTTCATATATATCGTTGTTTTAAAGAAACTTAATTTTATGCCACGAAGTTAAGGATTTTTTTTAATTTATTATGCGTGCATAATAAATTTTTTTCTTAACATTAATCAGTCTCAAAATTAAGGTATTATTATTACATAATCATTTGTTGTTTTTAAAACTACAATATTACCCCTATTTTTATTATTTTTGCACTCTTGATAAACAACTACTTATAAAACGTATGAAAACAGTACAATTTAGAGAAGCCGTTTGCGAAGCAATGAGCGAAGAAATGCGTAGAGATGAAAGCATTTATTTAATCGGTGAAGAAGTTGCTGAGTATAACGGAGCATATAAAGCCAGTAAAGGAATGCTAGACGAGTTTGGTGACAAACGTGTTATTGATGCTCCTATTGCCGAACTAGGCTTTGGTGGTATTGCTGTAGGATCAGCAATGAATGGTAACCGCCCTATTGTTGAGTATATGACTTTTAATTTCTCTTTAGTAGGAATAGACCAAATTATTAACAATGCTGCAAAAATCCGTCAAATGAGTGGTGGACAATTCAACTGCCCTATTGTTTTTCGTGGACCAACAGCTTCTGCAGGTCAATTAGCAGCAACCCACTCACAAGCTTTTGAAAGTTGGTATGCAAACTGCCCAGGATTAAAAGTAATTGTTCCTTCTAATCCATACGATGCTAAAGGTTTATTAAAAGCTGCTATTCGAGATGATGATCCAGTTATTTTTATGGAGTCTGAACAAATGTATGGTGATAAAATGGAAATTCCTGAAGGAGAATATATCATCCCTATTGGAGTTGCTGATATTAAAAGAGAAGGTACCGATGTTACGGTAGTTTCTTTTGGTAAAATTATTAAAGAAGCATACAAAGCTGCTGACGAATTAGCTAAAGAAGGTATTTCTATTGAAATTATTGATTTACGCACAGTTCGTCCGATGGATCATAAAGCTATTTTAGAGTCTGTTAAGAAGACAAATAGATTAGTTATTTTAGAAGAAGCTTGGCCATTTGGTAGTGTTTCATCAGAAATTACTTTTAGGGTACAAGACGAAGCATTTGATTATTTAGATGCTCCTATTAAAAGAATTACAACTGCCGACGCTCCTGCACCTTATTCTCCAGTATTATTGGAAGAATGGTTACCTAATGCGAATGATGTTATTTCAGCAGTAAAAGAAGTGATGTACCGCAAGTAATTGAAGAAAAAAGAAATTGAAAAATAAATTAAAATCCTTTTGACTCAGGTCAAAAGGATTTTGTAGTAAAAAAAATAATGAAACATCTTCTTACCTTATTACTGCTACTAACTACCAGTATTTTAAGTGCACAATTAACTATACAAGGTAAAGTGGTTGACGAATTTGACACTCCTATGCCTTTCGTTAATGTAATTCTAAAAAACACCACTTATGGAACCACAACAGACGATAATGGAAAGTTTTTCCTAAAAACCAACAAATATAGGGGCACACTAGAAATTTCCTTTGTAGGTTTTCAAACTCACACTATTAAAGTGAGTCAAAAAACAAAGTTTTTGAATATTGTTTTAAAAGAAGAAAGTAATGAACTTGAAGAAGTTGTTATCGTTACCAAACCTAAAAAAAGGTTAAAGAAAAAAGAAAATCCTGCTTATAGAATTTTAAAAGAAATTTGGAAACGTAAAAGAAAAAATGGACTTGATTTAGTTGATCATTATCAATACAAAAAAAACACATCCATAGAAATAGGTCTTAATAATTTAGACACTCTTTTCTTAAAAAAGATATTTAAGAAAGAATACAAACAAGCACTTCAAGAAATAAAGTATGATAGCGACGGAATAAACTATTATATCCCTATTTATTTAAATGAACAAGTTGCCAATGTGTATGGAGACAACAAAAATAATAATATCAGAGAAGACATAGAGGCTGAGAAATCAGAAGGACTTAGTGCTCAGGGTTTTATTTTTGACCGAATGGCCAACACCTTTCAAAATATTGATGTTTTTAAAAACAACATTACATTACTTCAAAAGCCTTTTATCAGTCCTTTATCTACTGATGGTTTTTCTACATATGACTATGTTCTTTACGATAGTGTCGTAAACAACAATAAAAAGCTTTACAATATTTATTTCTTTCCAAGGCGCGATGGAGATTTGGCCTTTCAAGGTAATTTTTGGGTAGCTGACAAAAATTTTTCTATCAAAAAATTAAAAATGAAAGTTCATAAAAGTATTAATTTAAACTTTGTAAGAGGACTTAGCTTTGAAAAAGAGTTTGAGGTACGAAACGACAGTATTTACATCCCTACCAAAAATGCTTATGAAGGTGATTTTACATTCATCGATAAAAACGAAAGCAATAAAGGATTAACAATTAAAAAAGATATTACTTTTAAGAATTATGTCTTAAACAAAGCTCTTCCTAAAAACTTCTATGAACAAACTATTGAGAAAATTAGACCTGATCAATATGAAAAAGAAGATTCTTACTGGAAAAATATTCAAACCGATGAAAGTAAAAAAACACACAAACTAATTGAAAGTGTTAAAGAAAAAAAACAAATAAAAAATTTAACAGGATTAATAAACACGGTAGCCAGTGGTTATATAAACACCAAACTAGGTGTTCAAATTGGACCTTTGTGGACTGCTTTTGCCAGTAACCAAGTAGAAGGCTTTAGAACTAAAGTTGGATTCAGAACCTTTGTAACCAAAGACGATCGTTTTCGTTTAGGTGGGCATATTGCTTACGGCTTTAAAGACGAACGAGTAAAATATGGTGCAGAAGCACGTTATCTTTTATCTTACAAACCTAGAATTGCCGTTGGAGTTGCATACCAAAACGATATTGAGCAACTCGGTAGTACTCTTTTAAACACAACACAACTTTTAGGAAGAAGCTTTGGAACAACTGCATTATTTTCAAGAGGAGACAATTTCTTTTTATCTGATGTTGAAAAAATAGCTGCAAACTTTGATTATCAAATTCAGCAAAACTTACATGTAGGTTTTAATTTTTCTCACTCAAAAATTAAATCAGCTTCTGAGAAAGATTTCTCTATGAATTACAGAGATGAAAACGGAAATATTCAATCACAAGTTACTGATGTGGCTTCTGATATTTATGTTTCTTTCACTCCCGGAAGGTTTGTATATGGACTGGGGGTAGAAAGGCGTTTTGGACGAAATGTATTCCCTACTTTTGTACTGAACTACCGAAGAGGTTACAAAGGGCCTTTTAACGGAACTCACAGTTACGATAAAATTCAGTTTAAATACAGCCAACCTATTTTATTAAGTAAATTCGGAACTTTAGACGCTAGTTTTGAAGCTGGAAAAACATTTGGAACAGTTCCAGTTGCCTTATTAAGCCCTATCCCTGCCAACCAAACATTTTCTTTAGTTAAAGACACTTTCGCGCTACTAAATTACTACGATTTTGTAGCTGATGAATATTTGGCAGGACATTTTGAACACCATTTTAATGGTTATATTCTAAATAGAATACCCCTATTAAAAAAACTAAAACTAAGAAGCTTAGTTTCTTTTAGAGCTGCTTACGGGAACATTTCTCAACAAAATAGAGCTATAAATGATGGATTAGTCAATAGTAGTGGAGCGCATAATGTTAACTATAACGCTCCAAACAAACTATATTACGAATACAGTGTAGGATTAGAAAATATTGGATATGGTAACTTACGTTTTCTGAGAATTGACGCTATTTGGAGAAGTAATTATACACCTCCTGCAGGATCAATTGTTGCTCCAACACCTAAATTTGCTATCCGTATTGGTATTAAACCCGGCTTATAATCATACATTTAACCATAAAATACCTTTGTTTTTTCTTTAAAAAAACTAATAAATCACTACTTTTGCAAACCGATTTTTAGAAAACGAAGAAAAGTTTAGAATATATGACCGCAAAAGAAAGAAAAACAGTTGATGTTTTAATTGAAATACCAAAAGGTAGTAGAAACAAGTATGAATACGATTTTGATTTAGGAAAAATTCGTTTTGACAGAATGTTATTCTCATCAATGATGTATCCTGGAGACTATGGATTTATCCCTCAAACTTTAGCGTTAGATGGTGACCCATTAGACGTATTAGTATTGGGTGCTGAACCAACTTTTCCTATGTGTGTTATGGAAGTAAAACCAATTGGTGTTTTCCATATGGCAGACGAAAAAGGGCCAGATGAAAAAATAGTTTGTGTCCCTGTTTCTGACCCAATTTGGAACAGATACAACGATATTACTGATCTAAATCCACACCGTCAAAAAGAAATCACTCACTTCTTCCAAGTATACAAAGACTTAGAAAAGAAAAAAGTTGATATTGGAGACTGGGGTAATGCTGATGAAGCCTACGAAATCTTAGATAAATGTTTAGAGCGTTATGAAAATAGCGAACATAAAACAAATGGAGATTTTACTATCTAATTTGTAAAAAAACTCCTTTTATAAAACAAAAAACCTCTCAGTTGTAACTGAGAGGTTTTTTGTTTAGTTATTGATTTTGTTATATTTACGAACACTTATAACTAATCAAATAACAATAACATGAAACAAAATATGATATATGTGCCAATAGTTTTGGCACTTTTAGGACTCATTTTTATGTATATAAAAATGGTCTGGGTTAAAAAACAAGATGCAGGAAATGATAAAATGAAATCTATTTCAAAAAGTATTAAAGAAGGAGCTCTTGCTTTTTTAGCTGCCGAATATCGATTATTACTAATCTTTGTTATTATCGCTTCATTAGCCTTATTCGGAATCTCGCAAGTAGTAGAAACAACAAGTATTATGATTGTTCCCGCATTTATTATAGGAGCAATATTTTCTGCACTCGCAGGAAACATAGGAATGCGAATAGCTACCGATGCTAATGCACGAACCGCAGAAGCTGCAAAAACTAGCCTGCCCCAAGCTTTAAAAGTATCTTTTGGTGGTGGAACCGTAATGGGGCTTGGTGTCGCTGGTTTAGCTGTTTTAGGTCTAAGTTTATTTTTTCTAATATTTGTTGGTCAATTTATTACAGATGGAGGTAACTTTTACAAAGAAATGACTGTTGTATTAGAAGCCTTGGCTGGATTTTCTTTAGGAGCTGAATCTATTGCTTTATTTGCTCGTGTTGGTGGAGGTATTTATACCAAAGCTGCCGATGTAGGTGCCGATTTAGTTGGAAAAGTAGAAGCAGGAATTCCTGAAGACGATCCTCGTAACCCAGCAACCATTGCAGATAACGTTGGTGATAATGTTGGTGATGTTGCAGGTATGGGAGCAGATTTATTTGGTTCGTATGTAGCAACTGTATTAGCAGCCATGGTACTTGGTAACTATGTTATTAGAGACATGTCAATAGATTCTTCATTTTCTGATGCGTTTAACGGAATGGGACCTATTTTACTTCCTTTAGTAATTGCAGGAGTTGGTATTATTGCTTCCATTATTGGAACTTTCTTGGTAGGAATTAAAGATAACACAGCTAAAGAAGCTCAAGTACAAAAAGCATTAGACACAGGAAACTGGGTTGCTATTATTTTAACCTTAGCAGCTAGTTTTTTCTTAATAAAATGGATGCTCCCTGAAACTATGCAAATGAAATTCTTTGGTGCAGGTTTTAAAGAAGTAGCATCTATTAATGTGTTTTGGGCAGCCTGTATTGGTTTAGCTGTAGGAGCTCTAATTTCAATGGTAACTTCATACTATACTAGCTTAGGCAAAAAGCCTGTGTTGGCTATTGTTCAAAACAGTGCTACAGGTGCAGGAACTAATATTATTGCAGGTTTAGCGGTAGGTATGAAATCTACTTTTTTATCTGTTTTATTATTTGCTGCAGCTATTTATGGCTCATATTATTTCGCTGGATTTTACGGAGTTGCTTTAGCAGCTTCAGCAATGATGGCAACTACGGCAATGCAATTAGCTATTGATGCATTCGGTCCTATTGCAGATAATGCGGGTGGAGTTGCTGAAATGAGTGAATTAGAAGATCACGTCCGTGAACGTACCGACATATTAGATTCTGTAGGAAATACTACTGCTGCAGTTGGTAAAGGATTCGCCATCGCTTCCGCAGCTTTAACAGCCTTAGCTTTATTTGCTGCTTATGTAACCTTCACAGGAATTGACGGAATTAACATTTTTAAAGCAGATGTATTAGCAATGTTATTTGTCGGTGGAATGATTCCTGTTATATTCTCAGCATTAGCCATGCAATCGGTAGGAAAAGCAGCTATGGAAATGGTCCATGAAGTTCGTCGTCAGTTTAGAGAAATTCCAGGAATTATGGAAGGAACGGGCACCCCTGAATATGCAAAATGTGTAGATATTTCAACCAAAGCTGCTTTAAAAGAAATGATTTTACCAGGGTTAATTACCATTATCACCCCAGTAATTATCGGGGTAGTTTTTGGTGCTGAACCTCTAGGTGGTTATATGGCTGGTGTTTGTGTATCGGGTGTTATGTGGGCTATTTTCCAAAATAATGCAGGTGGCGCTTGGGACAATGCTAAAAAATCGTTTGAAGCTGGTGTTGAAATTAACGGAGAAATGACTTACAAAGGTTCTGATGCGCATAAAGCAGCCGTTACAGGTGATACTGTTGGTGACCCTTTTAAAGACACTTCTGGACCATCAATGAATATTTTAATTAAACTTACGTGTTTAGTTGGTTTAGTTATTGCCCCAATATTAGGCGGACATACTTCTTCTGAAACACATGAAAAGACAGAAAATAGTAAAGTCTGGATTGACAAAAACGGTGAAAAACATGAAATAAAACTTTCTACTGATACTGAATTTACTACTGAGAACAAGTTAGAAAACATCGTTAAAGTGAATATTGTAAAGAATGATGATGGTACTGCTAAAGCTACTATTACTACTACAATTGTTAAAAACGGTGAAGAAACAACTGAAGAAAAAAATTTTGAAGGTACTTTAGAAGAAGTTGAACAAAAAATTAAAGAGTACGAAAACTCAAAAAAAGAATAATACCAGTTATGATTTGAAATTACGGTAAAAGAAAATGATGATTTTTTTCTTTATCCAAGTTTCAAAAATCAAACATAGCCTTAGCTACGTTTTCTTTTTTAAATGAAGAAGAAAGGGAAAAAAGGTGTTTTATTACGGTAATTTCAAGTTGTAAATGGTATAACCCCAAAATTATATAAAACCCAAACCCGATAGCAGTATTTCTATCGGGTTTCTTATTTTTGTGGCGATGTCAAGAACCGTCCGTATTTTTTCTATAGACACCCCTGAGCTCTTCAAGCAAAAGCTGTTTGTTTGGGCTAAACAATTTGAAACAGCTATTTGGCTAGATTCTAACAATTACGAGCAACAATATAGCTCTTTCGATTGTGCTTTAGCTGTAGAAGAGTTTACTTCTATTAAAACAGATTACTATAATGCTTTTGATAAACTAAAAGAATATCAATCTTTCACCAAAGACTACATCTTTGGTTACATTAGTTACGATGTTAAAAATGATGTAGAAAAACTGACTTCTAAGAATTTTGACGGACTTCATCTTCCTGATTTATATTTTTTTCAACCTCAAAAATTAATTTTCATCAAAGGAAGTTCTGTTGAGTTTCATTACTTACAAATGATTGATGATGAATTAGAAGAAGATTTTGAAGATATTATTGAAACAAACCCTTCTATTGATAATTATCAACAAGAGGAAACTGATGAAGTAAAAATAAAACTACGTATCCATAAAGATGAATACCATCAAAAAGTAGAAAAAGTATTAGAACATATACATAGAGGAGATATTTATGAGGCAAACTTCTGTCAAGAATTCTATGCAGAAAACACAGTTATAAACCCCTATAAAGTATACACACAGTTAAACAAAATATCGGAACCTCCATTTGCAACGTTTTTTAGAAACGACAATCATTACCTACTATCTGCAACTCCCGAACGATATATTAGAAAAGAAAATTCTAAAATTATTTCGCAACCTATTAAAGGGACAGCAAAACGTTTGATTGACCCGATTGAAGATAAAAAAATAGCTTTTGATTTAGCTCGTGATGAAAAAGAACGGTCAGAAAATATTATGATTGTAGATTTAGTTCGTAACGACTTATCAAGAACAGCTAAAAAAGGAAGTGTCCAAGTAGAAGAACTATGTAAAGTATATTCGTTTAAGCAAGTACATCAAATGATTTCTACCGTAGTTTCAGAAATTGAAAACACCACACACCCAGTTGATGTAATTAAAGATACTTTTCCAATGGGAAGTATGACCGGAGCTCCAAAAATTTCTGCCATGAAAATCATTGAAGAACTAGAAGAAACTAAACGTGGCCTATACTCTGGAACCGTAGGCTATTTTACTCCAAATGGCGACTTCGATTTTAACGTAGTTATCCGAAGTATTTTATACAATTCCGAGAACAAATACGTTTCATACTCAGTTGGTGGGGCTATTACAGCAAAATCTACTCCAGAAAAGGAGTATGAAGAATGTTTACTCAAAGCCAAGGCTATGAAATATGTTTTAACGCACACTAACAAAAGTTAACTATATTTATAGCAAATACTCAGAAAAAGTATTTCTAATCAAAAAACTATTACAAAAAATAAAGAGATGAAAAACACAATTAAACTTATACTATTCGTTGCTATTATTGCATCAATGACGTCTTGTAAAGCAAACAAGTATTCATTTTTAAACGACTATCCTACTAAAAATGTTCCTTTGGTTGATAGTACAAACTTTAGCAATCATGTAGAGGGTAAATTATTAACAAAACCACAACAAAAGCTTTTAAAACTTCCTTCAATTTTTGAAGAACAATTAGATGAAGAGAACGCTAAAATTGGTATTTCTTATCTTCCTAAAATATCAGAAAACTTTCAATCAGTAGTATATTATTTCTATCCAAATAATACTGAGTTAATCTCTATGCTGGTAACTTACGATAAACAATTTAATATAATTAATAGTCAAGTATTGGCTTATGACGAAATTGCGGAAGGAATGTTAAAAACCACCTCTACTCTTAATAAAAATAGTATTGAATTAGTTGAATATATTTCTGACGCTCCTTCTACTATTATTTTTAATATTTTAGAAGACGGAAACATTACAAGAGACTAATGACACACCATACATTCACATTCAATTTTCATAAAACTGAGTTTTTTGGTCAGTATTGGCAACCAGAAACTGTAAAAGCCATAGTGGTAATTGTTCACGGAATGGGAGAACATTCTGGAAGGTATAAACATGTTGCAAAAAAACTAACCGATAATAATTTTGGTGTAGTTACTTTTGATCATTTTGGTCATGGAAAAACAACAGGGAAAAGAGGACACAATCCAGGGTATAATTATGTATTAAAAAGTGTTACTAAACTTATTGAAAAAACTAAAGAGGTTTTTGGTGATAAACCTACGTTTTTATATGGGCACTCTATGGGAGGCAACACTGTAATTAATTACACGCTTAGAGAAAAACATCATCTAAAAGGAGTCATAGCTACCAGTCCTTTTTTACGTTTAGCTTTTCAGCCGCCTACTTGGAAACTTTCGTTAGGAAAAATAATGCAAAAAATAGCTCCCTCAATTACTTTAGGAAATGAGTTAGATGCTAACGATATATCTCGCGACCCTATTGAAGTTGAAAAATATATAAATGACTCATTAGTTCATGATAAAGTAAGTCCTAATTTTTCTTTATCATTTATTGATGCTGGTGAATGGGCTATAAAAAATGCACCTTCTTTAAAAACACCAATGTTACTATTACACGGTACAGGTGATAAAATTATTGATTATAAAGGCACGGAGGCTTTTGCTAACAATACGCCTAAAGCTAGTATAAAACTATACGAAGGAGGATATCATGAGTTACAAAATGACTTATGTAAAGAAGAAATGCTACAAGATGTTGTAAACTGGCTAAACACTCAATTACAATAATTATTATTCACATGCTCCAACAATTAGCAAAACATATTGACGAACAATTTTCTTTTTTAAAAGAAAAAAAGTTACTAATAGCTATTTCTGGGGGAGTTGATAGTGTTGTACTAACACACCTCTTACATCAACTACAGTTTAATATTTCGTTAGCACACTGTAATTTTCAACTAAGAGGAAAAGAAAGTGATTTAGATGAACTCTTTATTAAAGAGTTAGGAAAAAGTTTGAACATTCAAACATTTACAACACGCTTTAACACTAATGAATATACTACTAAAAATAAATTATCAACACAACTAGCAGCAAGAGAGTTACGTTACAGTTGGTTTGACTCCCTAAGTAAAGAAAATAATTTTGATTATATATTAACAGCCCATCATGCTGATGATAATTTAGAGACATTTTTAATTAATCTCTCTCGAGGTACTGGTTTAGAAGGCTTAACAGGAATTCCTTCAATTAATAAAAATATCATTAGACCTTTACTTATTTTTTCTCGTGAAGAGATTATAACCTTTGCCAAAAAAAATAATATTGAATGGCGTGAAGATGAAAGTAATTCAGAAACCAAATATCTTCGAAATAAAATACGCCACCAGATTGCACCTACACTAAAAGAACTGAATGACAGCGTTTTAAAAAACTTCAATAAAACAATTGATCATTTAAAAGAGTCTCAACAAATTATTGATGATAAAATAGCGGACATTACCCATGAAATTGTCTCAAAAGAGGGAGATTTATTAAAAATAAATATTGAAAAACTGTTAAAGTTATCCAATCCAAAAGCATACCTCTACCAGCTGCTAAAGTCCTATAAATTCACGGAATGGAACGATGTTTACAACTTGATTTATGCACAATCTGGCAAGCAGATTTTAACAAAATTTTATACTTTGTTGAAAGACAGAGATTTTTTATTACTTTTACGCACTAATGAAAAAAGTTCCTTTGAAAAGGAATATTTCATTATTAGGGAGGAAAACAAAGAAATTACAGCACCGATAAAGCTGCAACTAAAAAAAGTTCTAAAAAAAACTAACATTAATAAAGAAAACATTTATGTTGATTATGAACTTCTTAACTTCCCTCTAAAACTCAGACGGTGGAAATCCGGCGACTTTTTTTATCCTAAAGGAATGATAGGTCGAAAAAAAGTAAGTAAATATTTTAAAGACGAAAAAATATCAATTGTAAACAAAAATAAAATTTGGTTGCTCTGTTCTAGTAAAAACGAAGTTATTTGGATAGTAGGAAAACGACAAGATAGACGCTTTTTACCAACAGAAAAAACAACCAAACTATTAAAAATTAGTATTTAATTAACCCCATCAAACTACATATAGAATGAAAAAATTCTTTACTCTATTTTTATTATTCATAGGTTTAGCGGTTTATTCTCAATCTGACGATAACCCCGTAGTTGTTACTCCTAAGGTAGAGAAAATCTCTGATACTGAGTACGACTTAATTTTTGACGTGTTAATTGCTGAAGACTGGCATTTATATTCTCAATACAACCCAGAAGATGCTTCACTACCTATGACAATTGCACCAGCAGAAGGACAATCTGGATATACCTTAAATGGTAAAGCAAAAGAAAGTGAAACAGAAACTCAGTTTAGTGAAATCTGGGGAAAAGATGAAATCTTCTTTGTTGACGAAGGTAAGTTAATTCAAAGAATTACTGTTTCAGACTCAACTTTAACAAAAGTTACATTAAATCTTGATGCCCAAGTTTGTAAAGAATACTGTTTACCTTTTGATGAAGATTTTACATTTTCTTTAACAGGTGAAAAAGTAGCACAAACAGTTGCTGAAGTTGATGACAAAAGTAAAGAACTATCTCAAACTTTAAATTTAGACTTAAAAAATACAATTTTATTAAAAAGCTCAACTGACACAAATACTGGTGAAGAAGAGGAAGACAATAGTCTTTTAAATATTTTCCTATTAGGTTTTGTTGGTGGATTATTAGCTTTCCTAACTCCATGTGTATTTCCAATGGTTCCTTTAACTGTATCGTTTTTCACAAAACGTACAGAAAAAAGAGGAAAAGGTGTTGGTAGCGCTATCCTATACGGTTTTTTCATCGTATTAATTTATGGTTTAATAAGTCTTCCTTTTCATTTCTTAGATACTTTAGATCCTGAAATATTAAATAGTATTTCAACAAACATATGGTTAAACCTATTTTTCTTTGTAATACTAATATTTTTTGCAGGTTCATTCTTCGGTTTTTATGAATTAACACTACCTAGTTCTTGGAGTAATAAAGCAGATAGCGCTTCAAATGTTGGAGGCGTTCTTGGAGTTTTCTTCATGGCATTAACTTTAGCTATTGTATCATTTTCTTGTACAGGACCTATTTTAGGTTCATTATTAGCAGGATCATTAAGTGGAGGAGCAATGCAATTATCTGTAGGTATGGTTGGTTTTGGTTTAGCATTAGCTTTACCTTTTGCTCTTTTTGCGATGTTCCCTAACTGGTTAAACACATTACCAAAATCTGGTGGATGGTTAAATACTGTTAAAGTTGTTTTAGGATTTATTGAATTAGCTTTTGCATTTAAATTCTTATCAAATGCTGATTTAGTAGGACACTGGGGAATACTAAAAAGAGAAATTTTTATTGGAATATGGGCTTTAATTGCGTTCCTTTTAGCACTGTACTTATTTGGTTTCATAGGAAAAAGGTATGGTAAAATGACCTTATTTAGAGTTTTAGTAGGAATTGGAGCCTTAGCTTTAGCAGTATACTTAGCTCCTGGTGTAATGGAAAACCCTTCTTGGAGTCAAAATAAATTATTAAGTGGGTTTGCTCCACCTAAATTCCATAGTATATACAAAAAAGACAATCAATGTCCTTTAAACTTAAACTGTTTTAAAGATTTTGATGAAGGTATAGCTTACGCAAAATCTGTTAACAAGCCTGTTTTATTAGATTTTACAGGATGGGCATGTGTTAACTGTCGTAAAATGGAAGAAAACATATGGAGTCAACCAGATATCTACTCATTAATAAATGATGATTATGTATTAATTTCATTATATGTTGATGATCATCAAAGAATGTTACCAGAAGAAGAGCAATTTGATTTTATTAAATCTAATGGGAAAGTAAAAAGAATTAGAACCTATGGTGATAAATGGGCTACTTTCCAGTCTGCTAACTTTAAAACAGCTTCTCAACCATTTTATGTACTAATGAGTCCTGAACTTGAAATATTAAACTCACCTCAACAATATACAGATCACGGAACATACTATAATTGGTTAAAAACAGGTTTAGACAGGTTTAACTCTAACTAATTATAATATAAATATTATATATTTAAAAGCCTCTTTTTTAAAAAAGAGGCTTTTTTTATATCTTTCAATAAAAAATATATGACACCGGAAACTATTATCAGCATATTTTTAGGAATTGGCTTAGCTGCTTCCGTAGGGTTTAGAGTATTTTTACCTCTATTTACGTTAAGCTTAGCAGGATATTACAATGTTATTCCATTAAATGAAAACTGGCTGTGGGTAGCAAGTACCCCTGCTATTATAGCATTAGGTGTAGCTACAATATTAGAAATATTTGCATATTATATTCCTTGGTTTGACAACTTACTCGATACCATAGCTGTTCCGTTAGCCGCAATTGCAGGTACTGCAGTAATGGTTTCAACTGTGGCAGATTTATCACCAGTTATTACTTGGGCTTTAGCAATTATTGCTGGTGGCGGAACAGCATCAGCTATAAAGGGCACTGCTGCTTCTACTCGACTTACTTCTACAGCAACAACTGTAGGAGTTGCCAATCCAATTATTTCAACCGTAGAAACAGGCACCTCGTTAGTTATGTCTGCATTTTCTATTTTTTTCCCTATACTAGCTATTATTCTAGTTATTTTGATTTTTATTAGTATACGTAAAATGTTTAAATACATTTTTTCTAAATCAAAAAAGGTATAATTATTGGTGTTATTTTTATAAATCTAACTTTTATGAAAAATAATATTACTACCATCTTTTTAATTACCGTCATACTTTCTACTTCAGCACAAGAAATTAAGAAAAAAGAGAAAGCCCCTGGAAGCATTTATACTTTCTCAAATACCTATTCTACTTTTTATGATTCATCAACAGTTAATAAAAATTTAGATTTAAATGAATTATCTTTTTTTATTGTAAATCAACAAGACATTGATAACAATTCTTTCTCTATTCCATTTGATAAACTAAATAAAAAACCTACTTCTTTTATTTATGATGACCATATAGATTATCAAAATAACAACCTTTTAAAAGGGTTCTTAAAAAAGAATGATCCAACTCATTGGAGTCCACAGCAGATGCAATTACAATAAGTTTTATTTTTTCTCTATCTTTAGCGAAAAGAGAAAAATATGCTAGTAAAAGTCTATGGAAGTGCTGTTTTTGGTATTGAAGCAACCACAATTACTGTTGAAGTTAATATTGATAAAGGTATAGGATATCATTTAGTTGGATTACCCGATAAAGCTGTAAGTGAAAGTTCGTATCGAATCTCTGCCGCTTTAGCTAATAACAGTTACAAACTCCCTGGAAAGAAAATCATTATTAACATGGCACCAGCCGATATTCGTAAAGAAGGTGCTGCCTACGATTTAACTTTAGCTATTGGTATTTTGGCTGCCTCCAATCAAATAAAATCAGAACAGATTGATGAATATATTATTATGGGAGAACTTTCTCTTGATGGAAGTTTACAACCTATAAAAGGAGCTCTACCTATTGCTATTAAGGCTCGTGAAGAAGGATTTAAACACTTTATCCTTCCAAAAGAAAATGCCAAAGAGGCTGCTATAGTTAATGACTTAAATGTTCTTGGGGTAGACAATATTATGGAAGTTATAAACCATTTTGATGGTAACAAACTAATTGAACCTACAACCGTTGACACCCGCGCTGAATTTTACAAGCACATTGACTTTCCTGAGTTTGATTTTGCTGATGTAAAAGGACAAGAATCTATAAAACGTTGCATGGAAATTGCCGCTGCTGGTGGACATAATATCATTCTTATTGGACCTCCAGGAGCAGGTAAAACAATGTTAGCAAAACGTTTGCCATCCATTCTTCCTCCTATGACCTTACACGAAGCCTTAGAAACCACTAAAATACATTCAGTGGTAGGAAAAGTAAAAAATACTGGCTTAATGTATCAACGTCCCTTTCGCTCACCACATCATACAATTTCAGATGTTGCGCTCGTAGGTGGAGGACAATATCCACAACCTGGAGAAATATCTTTGGCACATAATGGTGTTTTATTTTTAGATGAACTTCCCGAATTTAAGCGTACCGTTTTAGAGGTAATGCGTCAACCTTTAGAAGATAGAGAAGTTACTATATCACGTGCGCGTTTTACCGTAAACTACCCTAGTAGTTTTATGTTAGTTGCTAGTATGAATCCGAGTCCTTCTGGATATTTCAACAATCCCGACTCACCGGTTACCTCCTCTCCTGCCGAAATGCAACGTTATTTAAGCAAAATTTCTGGTCCCTTGTTAGACAGAATCGATATCCACATTGAAGTAACACCAGTACCTTTTGATAAGCTTTCTGATGAACGAAAAGGAGAAAGTAGTGTAGATATTAGAAAAAGAGTTACCCTTGCTCGTGAAATACAAACAACTAGATTTAAAAACCTTGAAAACATTCATTACAACGCACAAATGAATGTAAAGCAAATTCGTGAATTTTGTAAATTATCAGAAGAAAGTAAAAGCTTATTAAAAGTGGCCATGGAAAAGTTAAACCTATCAGCTAGGGCTTATGACAGAATTTTAAAAGTATCTCGTACCATTGCCGATTTAGCTTCTTCCGAAAATATACTATCCGAACATATTACCGAAGCAATTCAGTATAGGAGTCTAGATCGTGAAGGTTGGTTAGGATAATTATAAAGTTAAAATTCAATAAAGTATACAACTTTAAGACAGTTAGCGAAATGTTAAAAAATTGTGCTTTCATATAAAATCACTAATTTAGGCGTTTATTTAAAAAGCTAAACAGCAAAATTAAACATACACCCTAATGAAAAAATTAGTTTACTTATTGGCATTTTCTATTGCCTTAATTTCATGTAAAGAGAAACAAAAAGATTATGTGACTTTTTCTGGAAAAATTACCAACAAAAACTCTGAAACAGTTACTATTTCTAACCCTCAATTTAAATTCAACAAAGTAATTAAAGTTGGTGAGGATGGAACTTTTAAAGATACTATGAATGTAAAAGATGGTTTCTACAGATTTTTTGATGGTAAAGAATATACTGCTTTATACTTAAAAAACGGAGCCGATATTAATATGACGATTGATGCTAAAAAATTTGACGAAACTATAACTTATACAGGAGTTGGTTTTGAAGAAAGTGCTTTTTTAGCTAAAGCTTCATTAGAGCAAAAGAAATTATTTGAAGATAAAGAATTAATGAATTTACCAGAGTTAGACTTCAGATCTAAAGTTTCTAATTTTGTTGATGATTTTAACAAAAGATTTGAAGGAGCCTCATTAGATTCTACTTTTGTAGCAAGTCAAAAACAAAGTATTGCTGGTTTAGAAAATTACTTAACTAAAATGTATAACGACAAGCAATACATTACTAAAAAATTAGCTAAGGGTGCTGAATCTCCTAAGTTTGTTAATTACGAAAACAATGCTGGTGGTACTACTTCTTTAGATGATTTAAAAGGTAAGTATGTGTATATCGATTTATGGGCTACTTGGTGTCAACCATGTAAAAATGAAATCCCTTTCTTAAAGAAAGTTGAAGAAAAATATCACAATAAAAACATCGAGTTCGTAAGTATTTCTGTTGACAGACAAAAAGACTATGAAACTTGGAAAAAAATGATTGTTGATAAAGAATTATCAGGAGTTCAATTATATGCTAAAGAAGATAAAGCTTTCATGGATGCGTATAGAGTATCAGGAATTCCAAGATTTATTTTATTAGATCCAGAAGGAAAGATTATAGACTCTAATGCTCCAAGACCTTCTAATCCTAAATTAGTTGAGTTATTTGAATCATTAAACATCTAGTCTTAAAAGACGTTTATATTAAAAAATCCCACTAATTAGTGGGATTTTTTATTGCTTAAATTATTCTTCTTTAGATTCATTAAAAATAATTATATTTGCCGAATGAATTTTTTAACAGAAGATGTATCGTTTAAAATATCTTGTGGTGGCAGAAACTGCTACCAACTAGATTTAGGCTATAAAGTAATAGACTTTACTTTTTGCCAACTATTAACCTTCAGGAAAAAAGTATTAGAACGCGCTTCGTACGAATCATTAGAAACAATTATTGACGGAGATAACTTCGTACTCCTTTTTGCAGCAGACAATAAACACCTATTATTCTTAGATGTACCTCAACTTATAGAGTTACGAGAACTTCTTTTATCAGTATTTAAGCAGAAAAGTCTTTACTAAGACTAGCTTTAAATTAGCCCTCCTATTCTTTTTAGAGTCTTATAATCTGTATCTTTATAGTATTAAAACTAAACAAAATATTATGGAAACAGCAATAAGAAGAGACATGATTTTAGATGTGGAAGTAGTTGATTTGCTAAACCACCAAATAACGATGGAGCAACAAGCTTCTTCTAAATATTTAGCCATGGCATCATGGTGCGACCAAAGAGAACTTAGAAATAGCGCAGCATACTTTTATAAGCAAGCTGAAGAAGAAAGAGAGCACATGATGAAGATTTTCAAATTCGTTAACGATAATGGCGGTAGTGCAATGTCACCTATAGCTACAGAAGTTGCTCACGAATTTGAAAGCTTACGAGCTATTTTTGAAGCTTCTTTAGATGCCGAAATAGAAGTAACTAAATCTATTCACCACGTATTTAAAACTGCAAGAAAAGTAAGTGATTTTACTTCTGAAATCTTTTTACAATGGTTTGTAACAGAACAAGCCGAAGAAGAAGAAAAAGTAAGAGACATTTTAGACTTAATCGATTTAATGGAAGGTATGCCATTAAAAATGATTGATGAGCGTATTCCTACTGAATAAAACTTTTATAAACAGTATAAAAAAATCCCGCAACAATGTTGCGGGATTTTTTTATGTATTGACTCTAAGAATCTAGTATCTATAGTGTTCTGGTTTGTATGGACCTTCAACAGTTACACCAATATATTTCGCTTGATC
This sequence comes from Tenacibaculum sp. SSH1-16, assembly GCF_040104435.1. Lineage (NCBI taxonomy): Bacteria > Pseudomonadati > Bacteroidota > Flavobacteriia > Flavobacteriales > Flavobacteriaceae > Tenacibaculum > Tenacibaculum sp. SSH1-16. The sequence goes on along the minus strand of NZ_JBECOV010000016.1, from coordinate 3,754 downwards.
TTCACGTAACTCGGTTAACTCAACACCAATCTTAGCTAAGTGTAATTTTGCTACTTTTTCATCTAAGTGTTTAGGTAACATATACACCTCGTTTTTATACGCATCAGAATTTTTCCATAACTCGATTTGCGCTAAGGTTTGGTTTGTAAAAGAGTTAGACATTACAAAACTTGGGTGACCGGTAGCACAACCTAAGTTTACTAAACGTCCTTCAGCTAATACAATAATGTCATTTCCTTTAACAGTATACTTATCAACCTGAGGTTTAATTTCAACCTTAGTATCACCGTATGTTTCATTTAACCAACCCATTTGGATTTCGTTATCAAAGTGACCAATATTACAAACGATAGTCTTATCTTTCATTGCTTCGAAGTGCTCAGAACGAACGATATCTTTGTTACCAGTAGTAGTAATTACGATATCCGCCTTTCCAACAACAGTTTCTAATTTCTTCACTTCAAAACCGTCCATTGCCGCTTGTAACGCACAAATAGGGTCAATTTCAGTAACAGTAACGATAGAACCAGCTCCACGGAAAGATGCCGCAGTACCTTTACCAACATCACCATAACCACAAACCACTACTCTTTTACCAGCTAACATTACATCAGTAGCACGACGAATCGCATCTACAGCAGATTCTTTACATCCGTACTTATTGTCAAACTTCGATTTAGTAACCGAGTCATTTACGTTAATCGCAGGCATTGGTAACGTTCCGTTTTTCATACGCTCGTATAAACGGTGTACACCAGTAGTTGTTTCTTCAGATAAACCTTTAATTCCAGAAGCTAATTCAGGATATTTATCTAATACCATATTCGTTAAATCTCCACCATCATCTAAAATCATGTTTAATGGCTTCTTATCTTCACCAAAGAATAATGTTTGTTCAATACACCAATCAAACTCTTCTTCATTCATACCTTTCCAAGCATACACAGGAGTTCCAGCAGCAGCAATAGCAGCAGCAGCTTGATCTTGAGTAGAGAAAATATTACAAGAACTCCAAGTAACCTCAGCACCTAAAGCTTGTAATGTTTCAATTAAAACCGCAGTTTGAATCGTCATGTGTAAACATCCTGCAATTCTTGCACCCTTTAAAGGTTGCTCATCTTTATACTCTTCTCGTAAACTCATTAACCCTGGCATTTCAGCTTCTGCCAATTCAATCTCTTTTCTTCCCCAATCAGCTAAAGAAATATCTTTAACTTTGTAAGGAACATATGTCGCGGTTTTTGTGCTCATATTTTTGTATATTTATGTATCTTAAATTTGAGTCGCAAAATTACGAAATAACTTTCTAAAATATGCCTCTTTACAAAACATTAACGGTAAACAACCATGCTAAAGCATTGATTTGGAAGATTGAAGAATCTTTTGAACAACTTTCTAACGGCGTTTCTTTAACAAAAGGAAATCAACAAAGAGTAAACGGCATGAAGTCCGATTTACACCAAAGAGGCTTTATGAGCGTACGTCACTTACTAAAAGAAGTTGGCTATACCGATGATGATTTACTATACGATGGCTACGGAAAACCACACTTAAAAGACGGTAAATTCATTTCAATAACCCATTCATTTACCTTTTCGGCAATAATTATTTCCGATACACAACCTGTGGGGATAGATATTGAAATGCAGCGCGACAAAATTGTAAAAATCGCACACAAATTTACTCCTATTGAAGAATACAAATCTATTGCCAACCACGATGCGCTAGTTAGCAAACTTACCATTGTTTGGGGCGCCAAAGAAAGTTTGTATAAAATCTACGGAAAGAAAAAATTGCTCTTCTTAGAAAACATTTATATTGAAGATTTCTCTTTTGACACCAATCAAACCACTGGAAAAATTTTATACGAAGGACAAACCTCAGAATACGACATCCACTTTTTAGAAATGGAAGGATTCACCTGCGTATGCGCTTGTTAAAATATGTATCACACTCTCCTACTCCATAACCTCTACAACCCAAAAACTTTGCTACTATGAAACTTTGAAGCTCTGCATCTCTAAAAACTTTGCAACTAAAAAAACTCTGTAACTCCACGACTCTGCATCTTTGAAACTCTACTACTCCAAAACTTTGAACTTTGCCACTACAAAACTCTGCATCTTTGAAACTTTGAAAAACTCCAAAAACCTTTCCCATACAACAACAACTTAACTTTAGTAACTTTGCATCTTTCTAATTAGGAACAACCATGAAAATATCCGTAGAACTAACCTTAAGTCCGCTTCAGAACGAATTTGAAGAACCAATTATCAATTTCATCAAAAAATTAAGAGCCTCAGGTTTAACCGTGTTAGAGAATCCTTTGAGTACACAGGTATATGGAGATTATGATACCGTGATGAGCTTAGTTACTTCTGAATTAAAAAATGCTTTTGAATTAATTGACAACGGATTGCTATTTATGAAAATCGTAAAAACCGATCGTAGCGATTATGAGCCAACTTTTTGATTTCCTTTTTGGGCAGTATGCTGATTACAATCCTATTGATGTTTGGCTAGAAATTATTGCCGTTATCTTTGGGTTTTTATCCGTTTGGTATTCAAAACAGAATAAAATTTGGGTATTCCCTACGGGGATGATAAGCACTGCTATTTTTGTGTACCTCTTGTTAAAATGGGAACTGTTAGGTGATATGATGATTAACGGGTACTACTTTATGATGAGTGTATACGGTTGGTACATCTGGACACGAAAAGTAGACGCCACCCATGTAACTCCTATTTCTAGAACAACATCTAAAGAAAAAAAACAAAGCGTCGCCATATTTGTAGCCACCTTGGTTTTTGTCTATGCTGTGTATACCGTTTTTGATAAATGGACGAGCTGGACAGCTTATGTAGACACCGTTACCACTGCTATTTTCTTTGTAGGAATGTGGCTCATGGCAAAACGAAAAATAGAAAACTGGATTTATTGGATTATTGGCGATATTATCTCCGTTCCACTGTACTTTTACAAAGGATTTACCTTTACCAGTTTTCAATATTTATTATTTACCTTTATAGCAATTGCAGGATATTTAGCATGGAAAAAGCACTTACACAACAACCCATCAACCTTGTAAAGGTGGTATTATTTGGACCTGAAAGCACAGGAAAAACAACACTTTCTGGTCAGTTAGCGCGTCATTACAATACCGTTTGGGCTCCCGAATTTGCGCGTGAATACTTGCAAGATAAGTGGAACAACGAACGTAAAACTTGTGAGCAACACGATTTAATTCCGATTGCTGAAGGACAAATGGGTTTGGAAAATGAATTGGCTAAAAAAGCGGATAAAGTACTCATCTGTGATACCGATTTATTGGAAACCAAAGTATATTCTGAAGAGTATTATGGCGGATTCGTAGATCCGAAATTAGACGAGGCTGCCATTGCAAATACCTACGATATTTATTTTTTAACCTATATCGATACGCCTTGGGAAGCCGATGATTTACGGGACAGACCCGAGCAACGTTTGGAAATGTTTAAAGCCTTTGAAAATGCGTTGAAAAAATACAACCGTCCGTATGTATTGTTAAAAGGAGATAAAGAAACTCGATTGAAAAAAGCAGTCGAAATTATTGATGAATTACTCACTAAAAAAGAAAACCTATACTCTTTTTCCGACACCCTTACCGATTTAGACATGCACTTCATGCACCAATCACCCGACACACCTAATTACGATATGTAAGCATTGCTAAACGTCATTCCTTATTTCATGTCATTACTATAATAGATAAAC